>CANIMM010000106.1 GCA_947468255.1 Chitinophagaceae bacterium
GATTGAAAAAGTTTGTTGAACCAGTTTTTTACTAATTGAAATAGTGGGCCAGCATTTTTCTTGTTGGTTTTTGTAGACATGGATGCTGATTTATATTCATTGAACGGATAACTGAAATAAATAGTATTGCCTAGGCATTATTTTAATCTCTTTTTTATAATTTCCGCCAATTGTTTTGAGCGAAAACTCAAATTAATACCTACTGCACCCTAGTTTTAATTCTTACTATCATAGCTTTGTGTAGAAATTTAAAAAATATGGCAGCACAAACAAAAATTGCAATTGTAACAGGTGGTAGTCGTGGTTTGGGAAAAGATATGGCTACTAGTATCGCACTAAAGGGGATAGACGTTATCCTTACGTATCGATCCAATGAAGCAGATGCTTTGCAAACCGTGCAGTCGATTAAGGCAATTGGCCAAAAAGCAGTTGCTATTCAGTTGGATATGACGGATAGCACATCAATTGATCGCTTTGTACAGCAGGTATTGGAGAGCTTACAGACCAATTGGAATACCGATCGATTTGATTTTTTAGTCAATAATGCCGGTATGGGTGCAACGGTTCCTTTTTTGGAAGTAACTGAAGCCATGTTTACCGATTTTCTCAATGTGCATTTTAAAGGAATTTATTTTTTAACACAAAAATTTGTGCCCTATATCAATGAGGGAGGACGAATTATCAATATTTCTTCCGGCACAACTCGTTTTGCCCATCCGGGGTATTCGGTGTATGCATCTATGAAGGGGGCTATCGAAACCTTTACCAAATATTTGGCTAAAGAATTAGGCCCCAAAGGTATCGGAGCAAATGTAGTTGCACCCGGACCGGTAGAAACTGATTTCAACAATGCAGCGATTAGAACTAATCCTCAAATGAAAGCAGCTTTGAGTTCATTGACGCCACTAGGCAGGGTAGGTGCAGCAAATGATATTGGATCGGTGGTTGCATTTCTTTGTACCGATGACGCCAGATGGATCAATGGTCAGCGGATAGAAGTCAGTGGAGGAATCAATGTATGATATGTCTGATGTCTGATTTTTTGATGTATGATACAGTGAAGGTTTTGGAGTTGTTGGGGTATGTCTGATGTCTGATGTCTGATTTTTTGATGTATGATATCGTGAGGGGGCGTCGAGTTATTGGGTTTGTGTAATATGTCTGATGTATGATTTTTTGATGTATGATTTTCAATAGGCTGCTGCAAAAAAAAATCAGACATCAAAAAATCAAAAAATCAGAAATAAAAAAAATCCTACATCAGACATCAAAAAATCAGACATCAAAAATCAAAAAAGCGCACATTGTTTAGTAATCAATCACCTGCTCTTCCATCACCTTGGGCATAGCCCTAAATTCATATTGCTGGTTGCGAAGTTGTGGTTCAAAGCCTGCTTCCCGAATCGCATCCTGTATGCTTTTGCTGGTAAACCGATGGGGGGCACCCGCTGCGCTTACCACATTTTCTTCGATCATGATACTGCCAAAATCATTCGCGCCGGCATTGAGGCAGATTTGTGCAGTTTTCTTGCCTACCGTCAACCAACTAGCTTGTATGTTTTTTACATTGGGCAACATGATACGGCTCATGGCAATCATTCGGATATATTCTTCGGCAGTGGTCAGGTTATGAACGCCCCTAATCTTGGATAGCAAGGTATCCACATCCTGAAATGTCCAGGGGATAAATGCTAAAAATCCTTTAGCATGTTCTGGCTTTCTGCTTTGCACTTCCCTTAATTTTACCAGGTGCTCAAATCTTTCAGTGATGGTTTCCACGTGCCCAAACATCATGGTGGCACTGGTAGTAATATCCAGCTTATGTGCTTCATGCATTACATCCAGCCATTCCTGACTGCCACATTTCCCTTTACTGATTAATCGTCTAACCCTGTCCGTTAAAATTTCAGCACCTGGTCCTGGCAAGCTGTCTAGTCCCGCTTCTTTCAGCGCGATCAGAACTTCGCGGTGGGTGCTTTTTTCTAGTTTGGTAATATGTGCCACTTCCGGTGGTCCAAGGGTGTGCAATTTCAAATTGGGATACAAGCTTTTTAATTCTTTAAAAAGACGGGTGTAATAACTCAATCCAAGGTCGGGATGATGGCCACCTTGTAAAAGCAACTGCTCACCACCGAAGCGAAAAGTTTCCTCAATTTTCTTTTTATAGGTTTCAATATCGGTAATATAAGCCTCTGCGTGGCCAGGGATGCGGTAAAAGTTGCAAAACTTACAATTGGCGATACACACATTGGTGGTATTCATGTTCCGGTCTATGATCCAGGTTACCTTGCCATGGGGTACCTGGATTTTCCTTAACTCATCCGCTACATACATTAATTCTGTCAAGGGAGCATTTTCGAAAAGATAAACCCCTTCTTCCACCGACAAGTTTTCGAAGTTGAGCGCTTTTTTAAATAAGTCATTTATATCCATAACACCGTTTGTAAATTAATAACAAAAGTACATCCATTAGGTTGTATATTTAATTTTTGCTTTATGAAGCATTTATTTTGCATATTTTCTTTTATATTTCTGCTGGTCATAGGAAAGGGCCAGGTAACTCCTGTTCGCCATCCAGCCGCAAAATTAATTACGCGCTTTCCCTTTACCATGTATACCGGCGGTGTAATGGTGGTGAGGGCTACACTGGGGGCTATTCCTGATTCACTTAATTTTATTTTAGATACCGGCAGTGGCGGAATATCACTGGACTCGGCTACCTGCAATTATTTTCACTTGCAACCTAGTCCTTCTGATACCACCATTCGGGGTATGGGAAGTGAGCGCAAAGTGAGTTTTTTGTTTAACCAGACCCTGCATTTTCCAGGGCTAACGATGGAAGGCCTAAATTTTCACATCAATGATTATGAAATGCTGAGTGGTGTATATGGTGAAAAAATAGATGGGATCATTGGCTATAGTTTTTTTAGCAGGTATATTGTTCGATTGAATTTTGACAGTTCTTTTGTTGAGGTATTGGAACCTGGCTACCTTGCCTATGCCAAGCACGGAGCACTGCTTCGACCAGCTTTTACCACATTGCCTATCGTAAAACTTACTTTCCAGGATAGAGTGACCCAAAATTTCAACTTTTATTTTGATACCGGTGCCGGCCTTTGTTTTTTGCTAAGTGAAGAATATGCAAGAGACAGTAGTATATTGTTAAGTAAACGAAAACCACTTACTAGCATTGCAGAAGGCGTTGGGGGCAGATTGCAGATGCGGTTAACCATTGTAAAGCGGGTTAAAATTGGCAAGTATTCATTCAGAAATGTTCCAACTTATTTATATGAAGATCAGTACAAGGTAACCTCTTATCCCTTTGTAGGTGGGTTATTGGGAAACGATCTGTTGCGCCGTTTTAATCTCACGCTCAACTATCCTAAAAGGGAGGTTCATCTGCTGCCCAATAGCCATTTTAAAGATCCCTTTGATTATGCCTATACCGGTTTGAACATCTTAAGCATAGAGGGTTTTGTAGTAGTCGAAGATGTAATTCCAGGTTCTCCGGCGGCAATAGCAGGTATAAAAAGTGAGGATCTTATTCTGGGGGTGGGAAGTAATTTTACCAACAATATCATGGCGTATAAGGCCCTATTACAGTCACCCAACCAAAAAATAAAGATTACCCTTCGGAGAGATAAAAAACTGTTGCAGGTAACTATAAAACCCTTGCGTATTCGTTAGCGATGAATACGCAGTTTATCAATATTATAACAACTAAAAATACTTAAACAGTCCTTAACTTTGCCGCATGATTCAATACGAAAAATTTACCCTTGAAAACGGTTTAAGGGTGTTGGTGCATGAGGATGAGAGCACACCAATGGCAGTAGTAAATGTGATTTATGATGTAGGCGCTAGGGATGAGCATCCCGAGAAGACCGGCTTTGCACATTTATTTGAGCACTTGATGTTTGGAGGCAGTATCAATATTCCCGAATATGATGAGCCGCTGCAAATGGCGGGCGGTGAAAACAATGCCTTTACAACCAATGACCTCACCAATTATTATTGCCAGTTACCTGCAGAAAATATTGAAACAGCTTTTTGGTTGGAAAGCGACCGAATGTTAAGCTTGGCTTTTGATAGCAAAAGTCTGGAAGTACAACGTAAAGTAGTATGCGAAGAATTCAAGGAACATTATATCAACAAGCCCTATGGCGATGTTTGGCATAAAATGAGGGAACTGGCTTATACCGTTCATCCTTACCGATGGATGACCATCGGCAAGGAGTTGAAGCATGTAGAAGATGTCCAATTGCAGGATGTAAAAGATTTTTTCTACAAACATTATACGCCCATCAATGCTGTTTTAGTGGTGGCAGGAAATGTCACGGTGGAACAAATAAAAACCTTGGCCAATAAGTGGTTTGCTCCTATTCCTTCGGGTACCAAATACAACCGTCAGTTGCCGGTAGAGCCCCCGCAGACTGCAGCTCGTTCAAAGGAAGTGAAGGCCAATGTTCCGCTGGATGCATTATTCAAGTGCTGGCATATATACGCAAGGCTGGATAAAAGATATTATGTAACCGACCTGATTACTGAAATTCTCAGTGGTGGTGGATCCTCGCGTTTATACCAAGCGCTGGTGAAGGAAAAACAGTTGTTCAGTAATATTGATTGTTCTCATTCTGGAAGTTATGATGCGGGTCTATTATCTATTGAAGGCAAACTAGTAAAGGGAGTATCCATGAAGGATGCAGAGGCAGCAGTAATGGAAGAAATTAGCAAATTACAAAAGGAAGGTATCAGCGAACTAGAATTACAAAAAGTAAAGAACAAAACCGAAAGCATGATGGCTTTTGAAGACATGAGTGTGATGAATCGTGCCACTAGCTTGGCCATGTACGAATTACTAGGTGATGCAGAATTAATTAACAAAGAACTGGAACGTTACCAGGCAGTGACCAGGGAAGAGCTGATGAATGAAAGCAGGGTGATATTCAACGATAACAATTGCAATACATTGTATTACTATGCTACCAACTAAAAGGCTTTGTCTACTGCAATAAAAGAATAGGCAGATTGATGAATGGTAAAATTTTTTCACTTCCAATATTAACCAACGGAGCAATTCGGAAATACTAAAAAATAACAATGATCGACAGAACATCGGCTCCCTTTATAAAAGATGCCATCGAATTTGACCTTCAGCTAAAGCCCTACCAAAAGATGGTACTGAACAATGGGGTAGAAGTATATGCAATTCATGCCGGTGCGCAGGACGTGTTACAAATGGAAATTGTTTTTTATGCAGGCAATAGTTATGAAACCAATAATGGGGTTGCCATTGCTACCAATTTAATGTTGAAAAATGGCACTTCCACCAAATCTGCTTTTCAAATCAATGAACATTTTGAATATTACGGAGCTTATTGCAACAGGGCTTGTTATAATGAAACAGCCACTGTATCGCTGCATACCTTGAATAAACACTTAAATGTGTTATTGCCAGTAATACGGGAAATGATTACAGACTCAGTTTTTCCGGAATCGGAACTGGATATTTTCAAACAAAATAGCCAACAAAAATTAACGGTGAATTTGAAAAAATGCGATTTTGTTGCTAACCGTTTAATCGATGCTTATTTGTTTGGCGAACAGCATCCTTATGGAAAATACCTGAAAGCGGAAAACTATCAAGCACTGACTACAGAGCAGCTGAAAGCACATTTTCAACAGCATTATGTGAATGGCCGTGCAGTGATTTTTGTAGCAGGCAATTTACCAGCTGACCTGTATGAACAACTCAACCAGCAATTTGGAGATTTGGCCATTACAAAAAATGGACAGTCCATGCCGACTCAACTGCAACAACCCGCTGCTCAAAAAAAGCAACATATATCCAATGACCCCAATGGTGTTCAGGCTGCCATTAGAATTGCCAGGCCTTTCCCTAACCGGCACCATCCCGATTTTATGAATGTGGTGGTGCTCAATACGGTATTCGGCGGATTCTTTGGATCAAGGCTCATGAGTAATATTCGTGAAGACAAGGGCTATACCTATGGCATTCATAGCTATGTTCAAAACCATATCCAAGAAAGCGCCTGGATGATCAGCACCGAAGCGGGCAAGGAAGTAAGCGAAGCTACGGTTGCAGAGATATACAAAGAGATGGACATATTACGCGACACGCTGATTGATAAGGAGGAGCTGTTGCTAGTGAGAAATTATATGATTGGCTCCATTCTAGGCGACCTAGATGGACCCTTCCAGATTATTGGCAGGTGGAAAAATATTATTTTAAACAATCTGGACGAACAATATTTTTACGATTCCATTAAAGTGATAAAATCCATTTCTGCCGAAGAGTTAAAGGCACTTGCTGAAAAGTATTTAAAACCGGAAGATTTTTACGAATTGGTGGTTATTTAAATGGGAAGCTTCTTGGTAACAAGAAGAAATGAATATTTTCTAGTAACAGGTAGGTTTTACTAAAAAAATGCCGTAAAATTACTAGTTGGTTTTGTGTACCTTTTTCAAAAAAAGCAAAATGAAATTTTTACTGAAGATCTTGATTACTACTGTCAATGCTTTTATCCTGGCCTATATTCTGCCAGGGATAGTGATCAATGATATTTTTACTGCCCTAGCAGTAGCGGTACTGTTGGCTGTATTAGATGCTACCATTAAGCCATTGTTAATTATATTGACGCTTCCGGTAACTATTTTCTCGTTAGGATTATTCTTATTTGTGATCAACGCATTTATTATTTTAATGGCAGAACATTTTGTCAATGGCTTTAAGGTGGCCAGTTTTTGGGATGCTTTGTTATTCAGCATCCTATTGTCATTTTTCAATTCATTTGTTCATAAAAGGGCTTTTCCTAAAAAGCAACCAGATGAAAAGGGGTAACCGCAATTGAATGGGTAATTAATCATCTTCTTTGCCCTCTTTTTGTATTCCCTCTGCTTTTTGAACATCGGCCATTCCAAGTTCTGTATGCCTAATCTTTCCACCAAGATATCCGGTTCTGGCTACCAGTCCAAAACTAATGAGAGCAATAAGCAGCGTTACAACTGAAATTGGTTTTGACGTACTGCTATTTTTATAAGTGAGGTAAAGTGCTAGCAGCGCTGCGGCACCTAAAACAAGAAGGCTTACCAGGGCAAATATGGCAAAATCTTCATGCTCCTTGATTAGCTTTTCTACTACACCTGGTATGTCTTCAACAGATTCTTCTGCACCTTCTCCTGTAAAATAAGCGATGCCAGCGCCAATTGCTGATATTACCAGTAAATAATACGCCGCCATTTTGGTGGTATTGCTAGAAGTCCATAATCCATATGCCAGCACAAATGCACCGAGCAGGGAGCCAAAAATTGGAAGATGGGTAATTATTAAATGTACATGTACCTGGTTCATAATTTTATAATTGTAAGCTTAGGTTATTCGGTTTGATTGCCTGTTGGTTTATGAATAAAGTGCAACAACAGCGACTGCTTCCATCCTATTTAATTTCAGGTATCGTATCGGCTGATATTTTCCTAAGTAAGTTGATACATTTCAATTAAAATTATCATGAGATGGATCATAAAGGACTGTGATAAGGCTCCCGGGGGAAATCTCCATTTGCTGCTGAATTTGGCTATTCACTTGTTTGGGTTAGCGGAAAATTGACAGCTTACGTGTTTTTAAAAATTATACTAATTGGATTCGCCATTTAATCAGTTGGTTTCTGTTGTCGCCAAAATACAGCTGCCGTTTGAAAACGATTTGCATAAAATCCCTGCAATAAATTACCTTCGCCCCCTCTTACTAAAATATTGAATAATGAAATTGGAATTATTGCTGCAGCAAAGAAGTGAAAACAACTGTGAGTTGTGCAAGTCGAGTGATGGGGTAAAACTGTACGAGGTATTACCGCAAAAAAGCACCAGTGAAGAAAATTGTATGATGGTCTGTGCAACTTGCTTGTCTCAAATAGAAAAAAAAGCGGAGCCCAATAGTAGTCATTGGAAATGTCTGACAGAGAGCATGTGGAGTGAGGTGCCGGGAATTCAGGTAGTGGCATGGCGAATGTTAAATCGATTTAGGAGTGAAAGTTGGGCAGCGGATAGCTTGGATATGCTTTACTTGGATGATGAAAAATTGGCTTGGGCCAAGGCTACCGGCGACCATGACAATGACTCGGCGGTAGAATTGCACAAGGATTGCAATGGTATGCTACTACAAACAGGCGATACAGTGGTATTGACTAAATCGTTGGATGTAAAAGGATCCTCCCTCAATGCAAAGATGGGTACGGTGGTAAAAAATATTCGGATTGTGGAAGAGAATACCGAACAAATTGAAGGCAAAATCGAGGGCCAGGTAATTGTAATTCTTACAAAATATGTTCGGAAACAGTTAGGGTAATTTGGTCACCCATCATTTTATATATTAAATTTATAGTTAGCGGGTAAATTGTTTTACCCGCTATTTTTTTACTCCTTTCATTCAGCTGCATTTCCATCTGAATAAAGTACTAATAGCGCTTGCATACTATCTTTCAGCGATCCTGAAGCATCATCAAAAAAATTATCTTTTAGTTTTTTAGACGCTTTATTGTCGGTCGATTTTTTGATCGTCGCCCTCACTATTTCTAGTTCATCAAAAAAAGGAGGAATATTTTTTTCGTAATAGGCGTTGATGGCTTCTATAGTTATTAGTAAGTCTTCATATTCGGTTACAATACTAATGATCTCCACTACATTTTCTGAAGAGTGTCTTCTTGGAATTCGGTCAAACAATTCGTTTAGTGCTGCTGTAATTGAATTCATTATTGGGTGGAATGATGGTAAACAAATGTACGCCAAAGCCTGCTGAAAAAGGAATGTTTATTTGGCTAGCTATCTGCCATCTTCGGTAAATATAAATTTTGTCAATAAGCACCTCTATTTCATTTTTGTTAGATTAATATTCCTCTTACCAAAGCAAATGCCCCTATTTTATCGGGTGATTACTGTCAGGGCATCATTTGTCACTCGTCATTATGCCAACATGCTTTAAGGGATACTTTTATTGTGTAAGTAACATAAAATAATAGAGTGTTTTAACACGGCATTTAATTTTTTGGAAGCGTAAATCATAGGTAGTAAAATTATTTTCCCTCGATTGGCAAATTATTATTCTTCCATAGCATTCGCATCCGTCTTGCTTACATTGTAAAATATATACCATGTACGACCCCAATAAACATCACCGACGGTCTATCCGTTTGGCCGGATATGATTATTCCCAAGCAGGATTGTATTTTAATACGATTTGTATCCAAAAAAGGAAGTGTTTGTTGGCCACTATAATTGGGGAATCGTTGGTTTTAAATGAAGCCGGTAAAATGGTGGAAATGGAATGGTTGGCATTAAGCGAACGTTTTCCCGCAATTCGTTTGCACGAATATATTGTTATGCCGAACCATTTTCACGGAATTATAGAAATCGTAGGGTCACCCCTTGTGGGTGAC
>CANIMM010000107.1 GCA_947468255.1 Chitinophagaceae bacterium
GCATTAATCAACTCAGGAGTTTGCTTCAGGTAAATACGGATCATCTCTGCCGTTAATGCAGTATCATTTTTTGTCCGCCTTTTTAAATAGCTAAGGTCGATGCATTTATCATTTATACTGTCCGATGTAAATCCTTTTTGTATCCCATATCCCCGCGAGCCCATTGGCAATTTGAGCAAATGAATAATTTTGCTGAACAACAATTTTTCATCAATCGGTTTTGCTATATAATCATTCATGCCTACCTCAATACATTTTCTAACTCCAGTAGAAGCTATATTGGCTGTTAATGCAATGATGGGTATATCCAATTGAAGTTCATTTCTGATATAAGTGCTCGTCTCAAATCCATCCATTTCAGGCATCAGCAGATCCATTAAAATAATATCATAGCCCTTAACTGAATTTTTTAGATTACTAGTTATTTTTTCGATGGCCAATTTTCCATTGTCTACTATATCGAGCTCAAATCCGAAATCTGCCATCAATGTTTTTATCAATAATTGGTTCAACGCATTGTCTTCCACCAACAATATTTTGCAGTGTTGGTTGGCATTTCCTTGCATCCATTCCTCCTCCATTGCTATTTCAGGGCTTTCACTGGTTTTCTGAAAACTCAGGGTGAAACTAAAAACCGATCCTACAGATAATTCACTTTTCACTCCCATTGATCCCCCCTGCGCTTCCACTAGTTTTTTGGCAATGGAAAGCCCCAGGCCTGTGCCGCCAAAAAATTGTTCACCCCCCTTATGTGCCTGCTGAAAATTTTCAAAAATCAGACCCAGTTTATCTTCGGCAATACCGATTCCTGTATCAGCCACTGAAAACTCAATCGTCACCTTTTCACCCTCTTCCTGCAGAAGCTTTACCCCAATGGAAATGCTTCCCTCTTTGGTAAATTTAACGGCATTACTCATCAGATTTAAAATAATCTGGTGTAAGCGAACCGAGTCGCCACTTAATACTTCGGGAATCCTTGCGTCAAAATCCTTTACCACGGCAATATTTTTTTCCTGCAGTCGAAGTTCAAATAAATGCAGTATGGCCGATACGGTATCTGCGAGTTTAAATGGCTTTTTTCCAAAAGTCATTCTGCCTGCATCCACTTTTGCCAGATCCAAAATATCATTGATTAAAACGAGCAATACATCCCCCGACATCTTGATCGCATTAACATATTCTCGCTGTTTTTCTTCAAGCGCAGTTCTTAAAACCACTTTCGTAAACCCAATGATTGAATTCATAGGTGTTCGAATCTCGTGACTCATATGACTCAAAAACTGTTGCTTGGCTTTTACCGCATCTTCTGCCCTTTCTTTTGATTCCAATAATTCAGCAGCAACTAATTTTTGCTCCTGTATATCCGTAAAGGAGCCAAACCATTTAACAATTTTACCTTCTTCATCCTTCACCGAAAATGCTTTCAATAAAAACCATCGATAGCTGCCTGTTTGTTTATCCTTCAACCGATTTTCGATACTGAGTGACTCACCGGTTTTGAGTGAATAGCTCCATGCATCCATTCCTTTTTGCCGATCGGCTTCATGCACCAGTGAAAAAAGCCCCTGGTCAATTTGATTTTCATTGTATTGAAAAAAAGTATGCCACTGCCGATTGTGATAATCCAATACCCCATCCGGCAAAGCGGTCCAAATGATTTGCGGAATAAAATCTGCAAGGGTCCTGAATTTTTTTTCGCTTTCTATCACCTTGTTTTCTGCTATCCTTTTTTCGGTAATATCTTCGATCGCCAGCAAGAGTAAATTTTCATCGACAGCAGTTTCTTTCAGCACCCTTGCATTGAGCAGCATAATCCTTTCGCCGATATGGGGAAATTTTTGATTGATTTCAAAATCAGCAAATTTTTCACTAAAAGGAAGAATGCTTTCCAACAGGGTTCTCAACTCAGGTATATCCCACTGCCGATCACCTAAATCAAAAAACAGTTTTCCCTCCGTCTCCATTTTAGTAACCATAAAGGTTTGATAAAACGACTGGTTGGCACTTTTTACCCGCTGGTTTTTATCCATTATAATCAATGGCTCCCGAATGGTAGTCACAATGGCTTCTGCGTAATTTCTTGCCTCCGTCACCAATTCATTTAGACTCAGCATTTCCTGATTGGTAAGGATTAACTCTTCATTGGTACTTTGCAATTCTTCCTTACTGGTTTCCAGTTCTTCATTCAAGCTTTGCAATTCCTCACTGCCGCTCAACAATTCTTCATTGGCGCTTTGCAACTCCTCATTCACCGCTTCCTGGTCTTCTGTAATGGTGCGCATATCTTCCCTTAGCTGGGAAAGCTCCTGCTCCAATTGTTGGATGCGGAGATCTTTTTCATCCTTCTTAGTTGGTGTTGATTTCCGGTCGGAAGATTTTATTGGAGCAACTCCCTCGCTCTTATCATGAAACAACACTAGATAATGTGGCTCAATAATATTGGTTAACGGAATAGCTTCGATGGTAATATTGCGCTTAGCCCCATTAATTTCCGCAATAATATTTTCTTTTACAATAGGTGCCTTTTCAGTTTTTGCCTTGTGCAAAATATTGCGCAATTCAAAAGCCAGTCCCTCTTTGATCATTTTCAGCAAGTTTAAACTAGCCTTTCCAGGAGAGGGGTCCAGATAAGCGCCTGTAGCCCCTCTGAAATGTACAATTTCCATTGCCTCATTGACCACTACACCTGCTGGAGTAAATTTACTTAGCAAAATATCATCGGCAGATTTTTGAAAGTCGGGAAGCTTCCCCTCCATGCCAATACTTTCATCTACAGAATGAGCCATCTGTTCCTTCCTATGGCTGGCCACCTGAATATATCTCGAAGGAACATTCTTGCGAGAAAATAATTTGTCATTTTTTTCAATAATTGCAAAAAGATCCGGAACACTGCTGCAAGTTTCTGACTTACCCAACAATAAAAATCCTGTTGAATTCAATGCATAGTGAAAAGTAGTCAGTGCCCTTTTTTGAAGATAGGGCTCCATATAGATCAGCACATTGCGACAAGTTACCAAATCCATTTTTGCAAAAGGAGGATCTTTCAAAAAATCATGCACCGCAAATACACACATATCCCTAATCACTTTTTCCACCTGATATCCAGTATGCTGTTTTACAAAAAAATCCGCTAGCCTTTGCTGGCTCATGCCATTTATATCACCCTTTGTATAAATGCCCTTTCTAGCTTTAGCAATGGCAGGTTCGCTGATGTCGGTAGCAAATATTTGTACCGTAATATCCTTATTTTTCTGCTCCTCCCCTTTTTGGACTGAGGGAACTGTATTCAAAAACTCTTTGATACAAATAGCAAGAGAGAAGGCTTCTTCGCCAGTACTACAACCTGCCACCCAAAAACGGATAGCGGCTTTTCCTTTTTTATTTTTTATAATTTCAGGAAATACAGTGTCAACTAAATTTTTAAAACTGTCAGGATCCCTAAAAAAACTGGTTACAGGAATTAATAGGTCTTGGTATAATAAATCCTGCTCAGCCGGGTTCTTCCTTAAAAAATCCAGGTAAACTGCAGGATTGTCATTTTTACTAAGCGCCACCCTACGCAATATTCGTCTACGGATGGTAGTTTGTTTGTAAAAAGTAAAATCCGTACCCTTTCTTATCCGCAGCAAAGCAAGAATTTTCTTGAATACATCGCTTTCCTTAATTGGCAAATGCTCCAAAGATTCATCACTTTGGTTGAAGCGGCTGGTAATATCAATTAATTTGGCAGGAATTGCTTCAGGTGGTAAAATAAAATCTACCACCCCTGCCTCCACAGCATTGTGTGGCATGCCTTCAAACTCTGCACTGGCTTCGTCCTGAGCAAAAGTGACTCCTCCGTTATCCTTGATGGCTTTTAAACCAAGGGTGCCGTCTGATGCTGTGCCAGACAATACCACCCCGATAGCATTTGACTGATACACTTCTGCGAGGGAAGAAAAGAAAACATCAATGGGTAAATTTAGTTCGTGTTTAGCTTTGTCGGGCCGCGCTCTTAGATGAAACCCCCCATCTGTGGCAAGGAGCATTTTATTGCTTGGGATAACATAAATATGATTGGGTTCCACTTTGGTACTATCGGAAATTTCTGATATGGGTAATGGGGTAACCTTCTGTAATATTTCGGGTAAGTTACTTGCATGGGAAGGGTCTAAATGCTGCACCAATACATAGGCCATCCCAGAATTTGGCGGAATCGCTTTCAATAATTTTTTAAAAGCATCCAAGCCGCCCGCAGATGCACCAATGCCCACTACCGAGAAATGCTTATCTGGCTGATCCGCCTGTACAATTATTTTTTCTTTGGGCATCCTGTGTTTTTTGATGTAACACTACTTTTTATATTTACCATTTTATCCACTTCCCGAAAAGAATTATAAAAAGTATTTTTTAATTAAATATCATCTAGCGAATTGCGCCTCTTGTCTTTCAATTTTTTAAAATGCGATGGTGTAAGACCAGTCACTTTTTTAAACTGGGTAGATAAATGCGCCACACTACTATAATTCATGGCAAAGGAAATTTCCGTTAAACTGAGTTCGTTGTATACTAATAATTCCTTTACCTTTTCAATTTTATGAGCAATCATAAAATGCTCGATCGTAGTGCCCTGTACGCCAGAAAATAAATTAGAGAGATAGGTGTAATCGTGCTGGAGTTTATTACTCAGGTACTCAGAAAATTTCACTTTTACATGTTCATCAGAATGGTGAACAACATCTATTACAATGTGTTTAATTTTTTCAATCAACATGCTTTTTTTGTCATCCATTAATTCAAGGCCGGAATGAAGTAGGGACAACTTTAAAGCTTCTCGCTCTGCTCCAGATAAATTCTCCATAATCTCCACTTCACCCAATTCGACCATTACATAATGAATGTCCATCTTTTTCAATTCCTCCTTCACCACGATTTTACATCGGGCGGACACCATATTCTTAATATATAACTTCAATGATTACTTTTTTTAATAAAGTAATACCTTTCAAAATTAGAAGCTGGCATTACCTTTATATTTTAATTTGTTCCCTAAGATAAAATAATTTTCAAGTTTACACGCATTCTTGTGAATAGTTTTCAACTTATTTCAAATGTAATTAAACAATCCCATACAATAATGGACATTTTGTTGATTGTATAATTTCCAAACCAAATGCTTTAGGATAGCTCTGCTAATAACCCCTCCATATCTAGGGGCAAACTAAACATCTGGATGGATCCATCTGTATGGTAAGTCCAACTTTCTTTTGGCCTGTCCCAATATAATTCAACCCCATTTCCATCGGGATCATCAAGGTACAAGGCTTCGGAAACCCTATGGTCACTTGCTCCGGAAAGCGGATAATTCGCCTTTTGCAAACGATCCAGTATGATAGCCAGCTCTTTGCGGCTGGGATAAAGAATGGCAGTATGGTATAAACCAACCGCTCGCCCAACTGCAGGGGGAGCACCTTCGCTTTGCCAGGTATTTAATCCAATATGGTGATGGTATCCGCCTGCAGAAACAAAAGCAGCCTGGGTTCCATAGCGCATGGTCAACTCAAACCCCAACAAGCCTTGATAAAATTGTAGGGAACGTTCCAGATCTGACACTTTTAAATGTACGTGCCCTATACTGGTTTGAGCAGGAATTCGATAATTAGTATCCATAGCTCAAAATTGATTCATTTTTTTAGCTAGGCAAAATGAAACTTGCCTGTAAGATTTGGGACAACTAGGCTTGGGCAATAGGACCGCCAAAAGTAAAAGGAATCTCAACCTGCTCCATATCCTGGATGGCACCGTTGGTCCCTTCAAATTTATTTATATTTTCAATCATCGCTTTCATAAATCGTTTGGCATGAAATGGCGTTAAGATAATCCTGCTTTTTACTTTGCTTTTAGGAGTGCCGGGCATCACATTTACAAAATCCATTACAAATTCGGCATGACTATGGGTGATAATGACTAGGTTGGCATAGGTACCTTCGGAAACTTCTTCTGAAATTTCAATATTGAGTTGACCAGGTTGTTCGGGTATGCTGCTCATAATATTCGATTGTTTGTTGCAAATATAATTACAAAGCGAACCAATAGTTAGAACAGCAGCTAATTATAGAAAAAAAATCCATTCTAACTGCAGCAAACTCATTTTCACTAGCCAAATGGTAGGGGAAATTGAGATTCACCTTCATTGACAACCTCCGACAGGGCTTATAGCCGCTGTCGGGGTTCAGTTCATTAGAACTGGAATTGAAACTGCAGTTTAATTTCCGTTTTTTTATTGCCTTTAATTTCATCCAACCCTGATCCGATGGTAGCCTTATCCTTATAAACGGTTTGGGCCCACCGCAACCAACAGGTGATGGATCTAGTTATCCCGTAATTAAAATTGAGATAATACCTAACCCCCCTGTCATAGAAAACAGGGATGGAAAAACTATACAATACATCATTTTCGTAAGCATATAGCCGGCTATCGTAGCCTTCAGTTTCAAAATACTGTAGCCGGATACTTCCGGAATATCTTTTCATCATTGGCTTAACAATGGCATCCGCAAAAGCTAAAAAACCAGTTTGGGCCGCCGCTTGTTGGTGAGCAAACCAAACCATTTCTACCCTTGTACGAAAGGCAATAGCTGGATTGATTTTAAAATTAATATGCGTGCGAATATTTTGCCGCGGCATGGCCAATACGGGCGATACAATCAAATTATCGGGATTGAAATTTTTACACTTCGATTCTGTACGATATCGAATATACATCTCCAACTGCTTACTTGGTTTGTACATTATCTGCAGCAGGTAATCCTTACCGTTAGTAGGTGCATTCACCTGGTATTTTAGCCAGGGAAATTGATAAAAATCTGCATACCCATCGATGCGCCAAGCAACCGTTGGCCTGATACTGATTCCGGCATACAACCCCTTTTCATTATTGGGTGAAGTGCTTTCTGTAAATGCATTGGCATACAAAGACTGGTAGCTTTTTGAAATATTTCGATACAATATACTTAGATCCAGTTTCGAATCTGCACTCACAATCAAACCGTTAAGGAAGGCCTTATCAAATGTATTGGTAAAAGCGGCTTCGCCAAAAAAATGAGTATTTCTGTATCCATAACTGTAATCGATGCTATAATTACCGAGTGTTTTTCCTGAAAGGGCATAGAGATTATACGGATCTGCTGATTTTTTTATAGGAAGCGAAAATTGATACTGAACCCCATTGATGCCTATATGCAATTGATTGGATGAATAAGCCAAATTTCCTCCCAGAGCAAATTGCCGCTGTACTCCTTTGTCTTTTGTTTCGGCTGAAGTTCGATGTAGTCCGGAGCTTTGAAAGGAAGATATAAAATCTTCCTTGGTTAAACTGTCGGTTACAAAATTTGCATCTATTTTTTTGTAGGTTAAAAAAGCGGTGCCCTCCATTTTATTTTTAGCAAGCGTAATGCCTATGCCTCGATGAAAATTAATTTCCCCTGCAGAATGATAAGGCCGAAGCACCGCCAGTTGGAGTTTCGTATTGATTACCTCCGAACTTTTTTTAAATGCAAGGCTTTGCCATTGGGTAAGGCCCTGACCAAGTTGGATCGTAAAATCGCCTACTGCCAGCGAGCGAATGACACCCTTATTTCTTAGAAATAAATGTGCCGAATAAAAGTCAAATCCATTCTTTTGTGCACCCCGTAAAAATTGTTCTCCGGCATCTTTTTCGCCAACCATACCATATTGCAGTAAATTTTTAAACTGGTATTGGTATCTCAACAACCATTTTTGACTAGACCCTGGATAAAAATTATTTACCCTGCTAGGGTCAAGCAAATACCCTTTTGATTTTTCAAGCACCTGGCTTACCCTGGTGAGGAGGGTGTGGGTACCACCCTTCATTCGTTCAGAAAGCGCTGAAGTCATATTTTGCGGAATACTAACGGTAATGTATGGACGAATTTTTTCAATGAACGCTAAGTCAAAACCCGGAATGGACTGCAGCTCATAGATACTAATAAAACCACCCAGCATCCGCCTATAGCTAACCAATTGCTGGATTTGGATGGCTGAAAATATCGACAGCTCCTGTAAACTGTTGATGTCGGCTGTAGAAAGATTAATTGGATGATTTAAATACTGACGCATCGACTGTACAAAAGAATCGTCTTCAGTTTCACTATCTTCCGCATTCTCTGTGATGGCTTCCAACTGTTGTTCCGGAATCGAAGAACTGGATTCAGGTAGTTGTGCCTGCAAAGCAAAAGGCAGCAGCAGAAATGCCATTAGCTTGCTAACAGTTTTCCAAAAATCCAATGGACTGAAAAACATTTCCGTCATTTTCAACCCTATCCATTCGATTATTTTCATTTGAAAATTTGATTGTTTTTTTCACCTAACTGCTTGAATGTATTTGTAATTCTTACCCCGCTATCTTTCGGGTATAAAAAAATGTTCCAATCTAACCAAATGACCTACCCATTATTTTGGAAATGGCGATGGAGATGGCAATCCGCTACCAGCATGTACAATCAACAATAATCCCGGTGACCAGCCCAGTTGCGGATGGTAGCTTCCACTAATATCCAGCCGCATATTATTCCAGCAAATTCCTACCCCACCATACGTCGAAGCTGTTGCAGTAGCAATACCCACCCTCGCAAAAAATTGCTTAGTCAACTGATACTGCATACCCGCATTTATATTCACCGGTGTATTTTCTTGCTTTACTAATTCAGCCCCTACAAATAAAAGTTCGGACACGTCATACCCTAGTCCCATTTTATAAACAGCCGCCAGTTGCTCCCCCGTTTTTATCATTTTGCCCCCTACTGGATTGTACACATGTATGCCCGCATTGAAATGATCCGTTAAATGCAATAGAGCACCCATTTCTACAGTTACGGTACTAGCATTATTGTAAGCCGGTATCCGGTAGCCATAATAATTGAATTGCAAACCGATGTCCACTGTGGGGCCTAAGCTCCGAGCATATGCCAAGCCCAACTGGTGTTCATTAAAATTTTTAAAACCTGCATACACTAGGTTTATTCCGAAATTTCCACTGCTACTAGGTAATGCGATGGCAGCCGAATACATGCTGGTAGCAGCAAGTAAAAAACGCTTTTCACCATACACGCCGGCAGCGGCATTTTTTGTTTGCGCCAATGCCGCTTGGTTGTTTACAAAAGAAAATACATCTACCTGATGGGTACTATAAGCACCCAGTCCAAGATAAATGGCTGAAACTGGCTGTCGAAGGCTTTGCCCAATAGCTAGCTGCAATAGAAGGATGGCTAAAATGATCAACAAATATTTTTTCAACGGGCCTAATTTTACTAATAACTAATATAATAAATTTTAGTAATATAAATAATGCTAATCGAAGAATTCAAGAAGTAATTTTTTATTCATACAGCCCCCCGGAAATTGTTAACATTTGTTGTTATTTTTGCAACATGCAAATTTTA
>CANIMM010000108.1 GCA_947468255.1 Chitinophagaceae bacterium
CTTTGTGAACACCATTAAAGCGGTTCATGATTATGCAGGTTTATTAAGAGCATCCATTGCAAGCGCAGGAAACGACCATCGTTTAGGTGCCAATGAAGCTCCTCCAGCAATTATTTCAATCTTTATCGGCAAATACTTGACAGAGGTATTAAACCAAGTAGAATCAAGGGTAGGTGGAAAATTTGATGAGCAGGATGAAGCAATGTTGAAACTAGATATTCATAAAACCATTCCGGAATTGATGTTGGATAATACCGATAGAAACCGAACTTCTCCTTTTGCCTTTACAGGAAATAAGTTTGAATTCCGTGCAGTAGGGTCTGCAGCCAACTGCGCTATTAATATGACGGTGTTAAATACCATTGTTGCAGAAACATTGAAGCAGTTTAAAAAAGATGTAGATGCCTGTATCGATAAGGGCGATAAGAAGGAAATTGCCATCATGCATGTCATTCAAAAATACATTATTGAAAGCAAATCGGTATTGTTTGAAGGAGATGGCTATAGCGAAGAGTGGGCGAATGAGGCTAAAAGAAGAGGCTTGGCTAATGTTAAAACAACTCCCTTAGCATTAGATGCTTATGTAACCGACCTCTCTAAAAATTTGTTTAAAAGCAATGATATTTATACCCATGCTGAACTGGAAGCTCGTCATGAGATTATGCTGGAAGCTTATATCAAAAAGGTACAGATTGAGGCAAGAACAATGGGTGAGTTAGCTACTTCACTGATTCTCCCTTCTGCAGTTAAATACCAGAACATTTTGATAGAAAATATCAATGGGTTAAAGGCAGCTGGTCTGAAGGAAGCATCCTACTCAAGTCAGTTGAGTGTTTTGGAAAAAATAAGCAATCATATCAATGCCATGAGTACAGGGGTAGAAAATATGATTGAAGAAAGGAAAAAAGCAAATATCATTACCGGTACAAGGGAAAAAGCAATTGCTTATTGCGATAATGTGAAGGGCAAACATTTCGATGAAATCCGTTATCACGTTGATAAATTGGAATTATTAGTAGATGATGCACATTGGTCATTGCCTAAGTACAGAGAAATGTTATTCCTTAGATAATCATAAGCAAATGTAACTGGAGGGATCTGCTTTCTTTTTACAATAAAATAATAAAAACCCGGTTCACATTGGTGACCGGGTTTTTTAATGGTCAATGGTGAATGGTCAATGGTCAATAGTGAATGGTGAATGGTCAATGGTGAAAATCCTTTCCGTTAACTCTTTCTGAGCAGCGTATCCATTACAAACCTTTCCATTTGAACAGTCCCAAGGGCCGTTGCGTAGCAATGGCTAATCGTCGTATTGGCAGAATAGTTTTTTTTAAAGTGGAGAATTTACTGCAGGAGATTTATAGTATTTAGATGTTCACTTTGTAATACTGTAGAAATTTATTAAACGCTTTATTGCTTACAAGTGTTTTTTCAAATATAGTAATACCAGTTATTGCACAAATAATTCCTGCTAGTACATCTAATACGTAATGGTGGCTAGTATAGATTGCAGCAGACCATATTCCGATGGCTACTATTGCAAAAACCAGGTTCATCCAGCCTGCTTTATTTTTCATTCCAAAATACAGTACGATTAACGGGTAGGATGAATGCAAGGAAGGCATTGCAGCAAATACATTCGAACCCTTTTCGTACAGATTGCCAAATAACCGAAGGTTTAAATAGGTATCGAACTTATGAAGACCGGCAGTATTGCCCAAAGTGGCAGGAATAAAATTTGCGCCATTTAGTTGATAATACCAAGGAGGGGCAGCCGGATAGACATAATAAATAACAAATCCTAGTATATTGACCAATACAAAGGTGAATGAGAAAGCAAGAAATAAATCTTTGTCTTTAAAAAAAAGGTAGGCGGCAAAAGCGAGTGGAACGGGAATCCAACATAAATAAAAAACACCGGCAAGTACGTCCAGCAGTGTATTTCCATTTATCAACCAGTATTCATTGGGGCTGATTGTTTTGCCGAGATAAGTGAATCCGAAAATTGATTTATCTAGATCGTATAGGTCACGGATGTGAACACTGGTAAATGTATAATTGGGAAAGGCTTTCATGGAGTCAAATATTATCCAGTAGATAATAAAAATGGAAAAGCCGGTAATGAATTTACGGGATGCGGTTGAAGCAAAAAAACAAGTATTAAAAATGGCAATCAATGCCAGTTGGTCTGTTTTAAATCCAATTAAAAACTGGGAGAGGAGCAGATAAATAATGGAAGCAGTGAGTGCAATGGCAATGCTATTGCGCGAAAATAAAATGGTGCTTACCTGATTCATTTATTTTTATTGCTTTCGCGCGTAAAGTTAGATTGTAAAATAATATCCCATAAAGAGGAACTTACCCCATATCCTTTGCTTGAATCCTCATAGTGATGCAGCATGTGGTGTTGTTTAATTTTCTTTAACAGCGGATTTTTAAAATTGTGGTGGTGCATTGCATAGTGCATCATATCATACATCAAATATCCCAGTAAAAATCCGGGAAAAAATGCAAACAGTAACGGTTGAGCCAGCAATAAGGAAAACAAAAAATAAAATAGGCTAGCCAGTGGAATGCTTGCTGAGGGAGGCATTACCAATCTTTTTTTGTCCCTTGGGTAATCATGGTGTACGCCATGGAATATAAAATGCAATTGCTTGCCAATAGAAGAGCTAGGGTAGTAATGAAAAATAAAGCGGTGCAATAAATATTCGGTGATAGTCCACACCAGCAAACCTGCAAGAAAATACCCGCCAAAAATAAGGATGCTTAAGTTGTAAGTAAATGCTTGGTAGCAAAAAAACAAAATGGTAGGAATGAAAATGTAAAGGGGGACTGTAAAATGCACTTTTGAAAGACTATCAAAAAAATTATTCTTAAACAATTTAATGGAGTCTTCTGCATTAGAGACGTAATTTTTTTTCATTTTCTATAAGTATAATGCTGAGTTATTAAATTTTCATTCGTTCCTTCATCACAGATCGGTTAGTTGGGTCAACACCGTAAATATCTACATATTCAATATTGGGCGTCCAGAATGCGCCTCCATTAATTTTCAAATAGATACTGGTAAGTTCAGCTGTCAGCTGGTTGATGGTGGTATAGAGGTGAAATTTTTTATCTGCTCCCATTCGAAGAAACATTTTGTATTTTTTATAGGATACAAAAGAAATTTCATACTGATTTTCTGCAATTTTTTTTGTTTTGAGTCCGTAGGCAAATTTCCTTTGGATATAATTTAGGTCTTCCTTTTGTCCTTCTTCCTGGTACCGGATCCAAAATCCATGAACGGGTTCTTCTGAATCAATTTCTCCGTTTTTGTAATTGAGTTCATATACAATGGTGTTTTTATTAGGGGTACGTTGCAGGTAAAATAATTGCTTACTATTACCTGAGGGAATCGGGAAGCCCTTTTCCTGTGCAATGATTGGCAATGAGAAGCTACATAGCAGGTTAAAAATAAAAAATAGTCTCTTTGTTTTCATACATTAATGATTGTCCTTTTTGTCAAGCGCTTTTTTTGCTGCTGCCAGTCTGTTAATAGCAGTGATATTGGTGAGCACTGCCATGATGGTAATTGGTAAAGTAAAAATAGTCATTGTTTCAAAAATTTCAATGGAAGTTCCCGGAAATGTATATTTAAAATTACTACCGATGAAATGACCACCCATTCCACATAATAACGCCGAAACTCCAGTTAATATTACCCGTTCCGGTCGCTGCATAAGCCCTCCATTATTTTGAATTCCCAAACCCTCGCTTCTAGCCCTCGTATAACTAACCATCATCGATCCTATCAGTGCAATAAAAGCAAATAGAGAACTTAGAAAATAATGATGAGCAACTAGGTAATAACAGATACCCATGAACAGGATTAACTCGCTGTATCTATCTAGCACAGAGTCAAATAGCGCGCCAAAGGTAGAACTCATGTTTCCTAATCGGGCTACTTGACCATCTAGCATGTCAAATAGGCCCGCAAATAGTATTAAAGCACCTGCCCATCCTAAGTATGACAAATCACCTCGGTTACCTTCCTCGGCTCCCAGAATGAATATATAGGCGACACCAATATTGAGTAACAAACCAATAATGGTAATTCCATTAGGGGTAAAGCCAATTTTGATTAATCCTTTCACAATAGGATTAATAATGGTATAAATTATTTTTTGAACCCGGTCTCTAAGTAATTCAGCTGCCATTGCTTATTTTTCATTGTTAAAAATCAAATGCAACCCTTGTCCGGATTCCCCAGGTGGATATGCCAGGATTATCAAGATAAGACAAACGTTTTACAAGGTCAACCCTCACAAATTTAAAAATATTGCCCACTCCCACACTTACTTCCATATAGGGTGCTTTGCCGAGGGAGAAAGTGGTGGGGTTCCCCAAAGTGATATCTGTAGGAAATTTCAGAAGACTATTAGTAATTGAAGGATTGTTTTCATCCCTTACGCTTCCATATAGTACTTTGGCGCTTAACACTTCCCTTAACTTTAGTTTTTTGATCAGGGGTAGTTTATTTAGAAAAAATCCATTAAAATGAATGTTTACACTTCCTGCCGCATATTGATCACTCACAAATTCCATGAAGTTCATGAGGTTGTATGACTCTAGTTGAAATGAATAGGTTTGGTTGGCTCTGTGAATGGTAAGCAAAGGGAAGGGAAGCTGGCCAAAAATATGTCCACCTTCCAATGTGGCATCTACATAGCCTAGTTGCGAAAGATAAAATCTTTTTTCCATGTGCAGACTAATGTTTTGGTAGTTGTATTCACCTTTCATCAACCCTTTAATGCCCGCAATATAGCGAAGGCTAAAAATTGGATATTTATTGATAATAGGAATTCGGAAATTTTTACCTTGGTAAAATTGTTCGTTAGGCGCCCACCTGATTTCGCCAGACAATTCGGTGGTGGTAATATTTTTTACCATTGAAAGATCTGCCGTCTTTTGAAAAAAGATATCTCCAGCAGGCGTTTGATTCCAATTTTTAAAACCTAGGTTATAACTGATGTTTTTCCCAAATTCATGGATGTATTCGCCTTTCAGATAGTTGTTGAATAACCATTTGTTATTATTGCCCCTTTTAAATGAAAGCAACACATTATCTTCTTGTACAAATTGCAGTTCCTGCCCTGGTATATTGGTGTCATATTGATAACTCACTTTTAAAAAGTTGAGTGGAAATGCATAAATGGATTTATGGTTAAATGAATAAGTAACAGCACTCAGGAATTTAAATTTTTCATCTTTGAATCCGTAAGCAATGGCATTGTCGAAATAAATAAAATTGCTGAATTTGGGGGTAGTTCTTCCTCCCAATTTTAGCTTTAATCCCTCTATCGGATTAAAGTTGTAGAATGTGTTGGTATTGCCTAATTCCCAGTTCCCAAAAGAATAGTATCCCGAAAACAACAGGGAAACGATTTCTCCAAAATTTTTAAAAGACCGCATGTTTTTCAGGCTATCGATATTATAGTAGGCTTTGGCTTCTACCTGTGTCAGGGGATTATGCCTTTGTCCTACCCAGAAACTATCTGCAGTCGAACTGGCATTGGCTCTATTAACAATATTTTTTCCGAGATAGATACTGTCGGGAGCAGAGATATCCGTTAAGAATTTTTTGAAGGAAACACTTCTTTCCCCCATCACACCACCAGACGCATTTTGTGTAAGTGCAAACTCGGCTAACATATTGCTTTTAATTACGTGGAATCTTCCATCTGAAGCCTTTTCAAAATCCTGATTAATTCTTAGTTCCCTAGCCCAATTTAGGTTGGCATTTTTACTGATGGTCATACTAATCTTTTGTACGCTATAATTCCCATCCAATGTAATGAACATCGTTCCCCTAAATAGCAGGTCATTTGGATTGCGAGGGGTAAAATATAGTTTTACCAACTTAATGCCTTCCAACTCTACGGTGTCGCGGATATAATACCGGTAAAAAGAGGGGCCCATATCGGCGATGGGGCTTAGAAACTGGGTCTTTAAAATATTGATATTGTTATCATAAATATTAATGTCGCCATACAACATTTTAAGGTATTGGCTAATGCCATTGTCATCAAGAAAATCTCCATAATTTACTTTTTTCTCTCCCCTAATGATTGTTTTGTCTGCTTCTGGGGTTTTGCGTAGAAAACGGTCCGATAGTTTTTCTTCCAGATAAATAGGCAGCAGGGATTTTCCCTCAATGCTGGTACTATCGATATTTTCTAGGATGAACTTATAATTTCTGAAAAGCTTGTTTTTAATTAGCTTCTCCGGTTTATTAGTTAGGGACAAGGATAATTTTTCATATTGCTGATATTGAACAAAGTCATAGGCTTTGATTTGATTCTTTTTTTTATTTTCTAATACCAAATCAATTAACTCAACTGCTGGATTATCTCTATTTTTATATTTACCTCTCTTTCTAGTCTTTACGATTACCCCCTGTAAAGCCGCTGTTAATTCCAGCTCTATATTTACAATCTGCTCTTTTCCGACATCAATTTTTTTGGTAATTTTTTTATATCCCGTGAAGGAGAAGTTTAGTGTATTGAGGTTAATATGATTGGTAAAGATGGAGTAACTTCCGTCTTCTCCTGTAGTAACACCCTTGCCACCTTCAAAATAAATACTTACAAATTGAAGCGGACGCATTGTTGATGCGTCCTTCACAAATCCCTTAACAATGGTTTGCCCATTTGAAAAAAAACTGCCCAACAAAAAAGCATTCAATAAGAGGCCCTTTAATATTGTATTATTCCATTTCATTTTCGTCGACTTTTTTAAAGACATACTTTTTTTGAACAGGGTAATTATAACCCACTGCAACAATTGTAGCAGTGGCTATTTTGGCAAATAAATAATGTACTCCCATCATTTTTATCAACACATAAACACCAATCGAATTTAAAACTAAATTTCCAAACCAAGTTAAAAGGTATTTTTTCCCCTGGTGAAAGAAAGGCGTTTGGATGGACCTGAAAACCCAAATTCGACCAATTAAAAAATTACTGAGGCCTCCTATGATTGTTCCCAGAATGCTGGCCAAAACTGCATCTATTTGAAATACTTGTTTTAAAAAAACAGTGATACCGAAATCACAAAAACTAGCAATGATGGCAGCGATGTTTGCTTTAAAAAATGTGCTCATATCAGCCGAATTTGTTCGCTATTGCTATCCAACAATGTACGAATGTCAATGCATAGCAGCCTGCCAGCAGATCATCTGCCATCACTCCCCAGCCCTTTGGCAATATTTCCAATTTTCTCACCCCTAAGGGCTTTACAATATCAAAGAATCTGAATGCGATCAAACTGATGAGTGTATAGCTGAAATTCCTAGGTACCAGTAATAGGGCGATCGACATACCTGCCACCTCATCAATAACTACCTTACTGCTATCTTTCCCCCAAAGGCGATCCACTTCATTGGAGCTCCAAATCCCCAGGCCTGTAATTATAAAGGCAATTATAAATTGGTAGTAGGTTTTTTCAAATGTTGCTGGAACCCAATACCATATAATACAATAAAGTATTGCTGCAATAGTGCCGCCACCTTTTAAGTGGCCAATGCCTAATACCGATGCAAAGAGCTTGTGAAATTGTATCATCGTTACCTTAGAAATTGAATGCAATTATCCTCAAAAAGATATTTACAAAGGTGATTTAGTTGCTTCTCTATTGCTTACAAGCATTTTGGAATAAGTCTTCCACTTTTGAAAAAACTTGCGTTTCTAAAATGCTAAATCAATAAAGTTGACTTTATAGCCATTTATTTTTTTTATACCAGGCAATCGAATCTTCTAACCCAGATTGCAAATTAAATTTTGGAGAAAAATGCAATTCATTGTTCGCCTTGGTGATATCACAATTCCAGTTAATAGCAGCCAATTCAAGCAATTTCTCGCGGTTAATGACAGCAGGTTTATTCAGCCAGCCATTGGCTTTCTCCAAAAAGAATGCCAGCGACTTAACCAATGGCATGGGAATATGAAACCTAACCGCTTTGCGCTGCAATATAATTTTAGCAATGTCAGAGAACTCGTATCGGTTGTAACTGTTGCCATCCGTGATGTTGTATATGCCAACTGCATTGCTGAGAAAAAGGGATTGTACTGCTGCCGCCGCAACGTCTTTTGCATGGACAAAGCTTAACTGCTGTAGCAATTTTCCGATATAAGGATCTAGTCCATTACTGATGGTTTTGAGCATGATAAAAATATCCTTGTCTCTGGGGCCATAAATTGCAGTCGGTCGCAAAATGGTAGTTGGGAGGGAAATGGTTGCCAATCCATTTTCTGCCTGTAATTTGCTTCGTCCATATGCAGTAACAGGATTGGGTAGCGTTTGTTCAGTTATTATATGTCGACCATCAGTAAGTGGACCTACCGCAGCGAGGCTACTGATGAAAACCATTTTTTTACAATTTCCACCTGCTTTTTCGGCAGCTTTTGCAAGGTTGATGGTGAAAGTGGCATTCACCTGGTCGTACACTTCCTGCCGAATGGCTTTGGTTACACCTGCTGAATGAATGATATAATCAATTTTGTGCTCGGCTAATTGCCTTCTCATATCTTCAGGATCCTCGTAATTCAGAAAAAGATAGTGCAACGGCCATTCTTTTAGGTGCTCTACGTTACTGTTTTTCCTTACTGCTGCAAACACCTCCAAACCAGCTTCAATGGCCGTCTGAATGAGGTGATATCCCAGGAAGCCACTAGCACCGGTAATTAAGACCTTTTCTTTCATATTTCTTTTTCAAAAATCCGATATCTTTTGTATGCAGTGGCTTTCAAATTTCTCAATCCCTTATTCATCATTTCATTGTTTTCCAAAATCCAAGAAGCTTCCCCTCCAGTGATCTTTTTGTCGATCGCTTTTTGGATTATTTCGGCATAGAAATAGGCCTCTACACCTACTTTCCTATATTCTTCATTTACACCCAATGCGATAACCCTTACGTAATTAATCTTCTTTAGGCCTAGCAATAATTTAAAAATACCGAAGGGCAATAAGCGTCCCCTTTTAATTTTTATTTGTACTTGATTGATATCGGGTATTGCTAGTGCAAAGCCAATCACTTTTCCTTCTTTTTCTGCCAATAGGCAAAAATCCTTGTCAAGGATCATCTTCAAATCCTTGGCTAAATATTTAAATTCATCATCGGTCATAGGTACAAAACCTGTGTTGGCCTGCCATGCAGAATTGTATACACTTAGTATTTTTTGAACCTCATTGGCAAAGTCTTTCAGGTTGATATTACGAACTATAATATTTCTGTCCTCAAATCTTTTACGCAATGCTTCCTTTAATTGAATAGTCCTTTTATCAACAGTTTGTGTAGGAAGGTCGTAAGCTAGCAGGTCGAATTTTTTTATAAAACCATTTGCAGTCAACAGATCAAGATAGTAAGGTTTGTTGTAGGTCATCATTGCCA
>CANIMM010000109.1 GCA_947468255.1 Chitinophagaceae bacterium
CTGCTTTACATTGGGATAAAGCATTTCAGGAATAAAAGCACCCCCGAAATTTCCGTAATATCCATGTTCATCAACAGAAAACTTATTTGCTTGTACTGTCATCATTTTAATAAAAATTTATTGCCTAAAAATGTCAACTTATTAAAAGTTGATACTGCTATAAAAAATTGAATGCATTACTGCATCACTCGATGAAAAAAAAAGAATTACAAAATCAACTCTAAAAATTTCAGATCCATCCATCTTCCAAACTTATAACCTACTTCCTTAAAATGAGCCACCTCAATAAAACCCAATTTTTCATGCACTGCAATACTTGCTTCATTGGTTGCTTCAATACCGGCAACCATTGCGTGAATCTGTAATTCCTTGGCTGCAGCAATCAACGGAGGCAGTAATAATTTAGCAACCCCTTGGCCCCTACTTTCGGCCCTTACATATACTGAATTCTCCACCGTAAATCTAAATCCAGACCAAGGCCTGAAAGTTGCTATTGTACAAAAACCCAATATCAAACCATTCGATTCAGCTACCAATACTGGAAATCCCTGTTGCTTTTTCAATAAAAACCATTCTTCTCGCATCGCAAGGGTATGTGGCTGCTCGTGCCATACCGCCATCGTGTTGAGGATGATCTCATTGTATATTTCCAGCATTGCCGGCAGATCTTTATCAAGCGCATTTCTTACAGTGACCATACAATATTTTAGAATATCCAATCTGCTAAACTGAAGCAAAAAGAAATTATTTCATCCCTTGTTTTAACTGAAGTAATAAAGCCATATCCTTTATTCCCGGACTTTTTTCAAAACAACTATTCACATCAATTCCAAAATAATCCGGATGTTTAAATGCTTTAATTTTTGCGATATCATCCACACTAATTCCGCCACTTAAAAAAAAAGGTTTTTCTATTTTACTTTTACTCACCAGCTTCCAATCAAATTTTTTACCCGTTCCGCCTGACTTTCCGGTTTTAGATGCAGTATCGAATAAATAATAATCGCAAACATCATCATAATCTACAATCATATCATCTACCGAAGTTATTTTGTCACTAATGGAAAATGCCTTTATCACTTCTACGTCTTCTGAAAGCTGTTCACACAATTCAGGAGTTTCATCCCCGTGCAACTGTACCACATCCAATCCATAATCGTCCACCATTTGCATAATTTCATCATAGCCTGCATTTACAAATACGCCTACTTTTTTAAGATCAAAATCTGTATCCTGCAAGGCTTCCTTGGGGATTTTATCCACCACGTATCGAGGTGATCCTTTATGAAAAATTAAACCTGCAAAAGCAATATTTAAACCATCCAACTGCTGCAATTGCTTTAGTTGCGTTATTCCACATACTTTGATATTCATTGATTTTTATTTTAATGATTATAACTGATTGGTAAATTTTTTTATCAGGCCAGTATCCTTTACACCCGGCAATATTTCGAATTTGCTATTGATGTCAATTGCAAATAGCGCCTTGGCCTCTGGCCTTGTTTCGAATTCCTTTAATTTTTCTACATCCACCGGCTCAATGCCGCCACTTAAAAAATAGGGTTTACCAATTACAACATCCTTTAAAGTATCCCAATTAAATTTTTTTCCAGTTCCCCCATATCCTGCACCTTCAGTATCAAACATAAACATATCGCATACATCTTTATATTCCTTAATTCGCCAGCTTACATTATCCGTTTCGCTGATTCGAAATGCCTTCACCACTGAAATATAATCGGCTAACTTTTCACAATAACGAGGTGTCTCATCTCCATGCAATTGTACCATGTGAAGTCTGCATTCATCTACCATCTGCAATACTTCTTCAATGGAAGCATTTACAAAAACACCCACTTTATTGGTATTTCCTTCCTTTTTTATCTGACTGGTGGTCATGTGGCGCAGCACATACCTAGGCGACTTTGGATAAAAAATAAGACCAGCGAATGCTACACCCAATTCAGGTAAAATTGACAACTGTTCTACCTGAGTGATGCCACAAACTTTTACTCTCATGTTTCTTTTGCATTAAGTTGTTGAACAAAAATGGCAAAAGCAATCGTTGGATCAGGCTGTTTCATAAAATTTTCTCCTATTAAAAAACCTTTGAAACCAGCTTGGCGAAAGATACGAATTGTTTCAACATCATTGATACCACTTTCTGCAATTTTAATTTTATTGGCAGGTATTTTTCTACTTAATTCAATTGAACGATTAATATCTACAATAAAAGTTTTCAAGTCGCGGTTATTGACTCCGACGATCTCCGTTTCATCACAAATATGCTGCAACTCTTCCTCCGAATGGATTTCGAGCAATACTTCCAACTCAAGATTTTTCGCAAAAACAGCGAGTTCTTTCACCCTTTGTGGGGTTAAACAGGCTGCAATTAATAATATCACATCAGCTCCCATTGACCTTGCCTCAATAATTTGGTACTCGTCAATAATAAAATCTTTTCGAAGGATGGGGATATTATTCACTCTGGCTTTTCGAAGGTCTTGCTCAAATCCTCCAAAGAAATGCTCATCTGTAAGAACCGAAAGGCAACTAGCCCCATGAGCAGTATATGCAGCCGTTACTTCCACTACATCGGCCGTTCCATTGATGACACCCTTGGAAGGAGATTGGCGCTTGAACTCCGCAATGATTCCGGTTTTGGTTTCATCTAGTAAAAATTCTTTCAATGAAAAAGTGGTCCGTTTAAATAAATCACTTTGCATCAATTCTACATCGCTCACCCGCGCTTTGCGGCTTGCAACTTCCACTTTTTTATGGGCAATGATAGTATCTAAAATATTCATAGTTCTACTGGTTATTAGTAATTTGGAGAAAACAAAAAAGGCACAAAAAATATTTTTTTACAATTAAAAAATTATTTACAAAGTTTTCTTAGCATGCTCAATGCATTTCCGCTCTCCAAGCTTTCTGCTGCCAACTGAAAACATTCATCATAGCTTTTATATTGCCCAGTACACTGCAATGCCATAGCTGAATTAGCCAGCACCACGGCATTCTGCGCCAAACTTCCTTTTCCTTCCAAAATATCAATAAATATTTTTGCTGCCGCTTCCACCGTATCTCCACCATAAATATCTGCAGGATTTACCACTCGCTTGCCTAATACTTCGGCACTGATAATTTTTTCCCCTTCATTGGTAATTACTTTGGTATCGCCCGTCAATGAAATTTCATCATAGCCATCAAGGCTATGGATAATGGTAAAATTATTACCGGTTTGTTGCAACAAGTAATTATAGATTCTAGCCATTTCAAGATTGTAGACCCCTACGAGTTGGTGTTTGGGGGAAGCAGGGTTTACCATTGGCCCTAGCATATTAAAAAAAGTACGAATGCCTAAATTCTTACGAATGGGACCTACTGTTTTTAATGCAGGGTGAAAAAGAGGTGCATGTAAAAAACAAATATTGGTAATTGCAAGTTGTTCACGTAAGGTTGCCACATCATTGGTAAATCGATAACCTAACTGCTCCATCACATTACTAGAACCACTGATCGATGATGCTCCATAGTTGCCATGTTTGGCCACCTTATTGCCTGTGCCTGCCACAATAAAACAACTCAACGTAGAGATATTAAATGTATTTTTTTCGTCGCCTCCAGTTCCCACAATATCCAACACTTCCATTCCATCCAAGTCTACCCGGATACACAATTCCAACAGCGCATCCCTAAAACCCTGCAGCTCAGGTATGGTAATGGAGCGCATCAGGTACACCGTTATAAATGAAGTGATTTCACTTTCATTGTAAACACCCTTTGCAATATTGATCAGCACTTCCTTTGCTTGTTCCCGAGAAAGGGTTTTGTGTTCAAATAAAAAACTTAATATTTTTTTCATTGCCTATGCTTAAATTCATTTATACAATCCGTGAATGGTTCATTACCACTGCTTTTTATTATTGTCATACATTACCCAAGTAAGTAACCTAATTCTTAGGGACATTCGAAATGGCGGCTTATAAACCCAGCCAATTGCGCATCATTTTTTCTCCATTAGGTGTGAGCACACTTTCTGGATGAAATTGCACTCCTTGCACATCATATTTCTTATGCTGCAAACCCATAATAAATCCATTGCTATCCACTGCAGTAATATCAAGTTCTTCAGGAAAATTTTTGTCACTCACGATCCAGGAATGATAGCGCCCTACTTCAATTGTATCGCCCATTTCCTTCAAGATTTGAGAACTGGGATTGGTAACGGTTATGGGCGTCGCTACTCCATGATACACTTTATCCAGGTTGACCAATTTTGCACCAAAGGCCTCACCTATTGCCTGGTGGCCCAAACAAACTCCCAAAATGGATTTACTGGAAGCGTATTCCTTAATCAAGGGTAACAACAACCCTGCCTCTTCGGGTATTCCTGGTCCAGGTGAAAGTATGATTTTATCATAGGCTTTCACTTCTTCCAGTGCTATCTGGTCGTTGCGAAATACGTCCACTTTTTGGTGCAGGATTTTTTCAACCAAGTGCACTAAATTATAAGTGAACGAATCATAATTATCAAATACCAATATTTTCATTTCAAATATTTTGTGCCATTACAATGGCTTGTTTTAAAGCATTCAATTTGTTATTCACTTCTTGTAATTCACTTTCGGGGCTACTTGCAGCTACAATACCAGCACCTGCCTGATAAACCAGGGTATTTTGCTTACTCAAAAAAGTGCGGATCATGATGGCATGGTTACAACTTCCATCAAATCCCATATATCCAATGGCGCCACCATAATAACTTCTTCCTGTGGGCTCATTTTCATTGATCAATTGCATTGCCTTAAATTTAGGTGCTCCGCTTAAAGTGCCTGCTGGAAAACTTACTGCAAGCAACTTAAATGGATTTTTTTCGGCGCCTACCTTTCCAACAACCTCACTTACCAAATGAATCACATGCGAGTAATAATTTACTTTCTTGTACTGGGTAACTTCCACATCGCTACACATACGGCTTAAATCATTTCTGGCCAAATCAACCAGCATTACATGCTCCGCATTTTCTTTAGGATCATTTTCCAATTGTATGGCCAATGCCTTATCCGTTTCATCATTTCCTGTTCTTTTAAAAGTACCGGCGATTGGGTGAACAATGGCCTTGCCATTTTGAACAATGAGCTGACTTTCGGGAGATGACCCCATTAGTTTATAATCTCCATAATCGAAATAAAATAAATAAGGACTTGGATTAATACTTCTTAAGGCGCGGTAAACATTAAATTCATCTCCTGAAAAACTTTGTTGAAATCGTCGGCTCAAAACGATCTGAAATACATCCCCTCTGTGACAACTAGCGATCCCTTTTTTTACCATGTCAATATATGCCGAATCCGTTAGGTTAGAACGCTCCAACCCATCGGCTGCAAAGGGAAATGTAGGTAAGTCTTTGCTTTTAATTAAACTTTCAATTGCTTCCACATCACTTTCAATACCATCAATCGCATTTTCACAAATGAACAGTTCATTTTTAAAATGATTGATAGCGATAACGTATTGGTATAAACGATATCGCATGAGCGGAATATCAATACCTGGCTGCTGATGTCCAGTTTTTAACTGTATGGAATCAAAGAATTGAACAGCATCGTAGGTGCAATAGCCAAATAATCCTTGGGCAACATTGATGGGTTTTGGAACAGCCGAACTTATTTCAAATCGCTGCATAAAATCCCATAATAGTTCCGGTACAGAGGAGGGGTTGGTGATGGTTGATTTTTCTGGACTTTGTCCTGGAAGTTTATATTCAATGGTAGATGCGGTTCTTATTTCGATCCCAGCAATAGCATTGATACCAATAAAGGTATAGCTGTTTTCTCCAGCATGGTAATCTGAACTTTCCAGCAAAATCGTATCCCTAAACCTGTCTCTGAGGCGCAGATAAATACCTACTGGGGTATACACGTCGGCCAGTAGTTTTTTGTAATTGGTTTGTATGGTTATTTTCTTCATATTTCTCAGCCATTAAAGACTTTTACTTTAAAGTCCCTACCCTTGTTGGATCAACCAGGAGAAGGGCCAATTAAGCGATTTACAATTGAATTTACCCTATTGCTGCTGATTTCAACAGTAGTAGGGGGTAATAAAAAACCCCAACACATTGTGTCGGGGCCTTAATATATTATACATACAATAGCGTTGCGACACATCAAAATATTGACTGCCACCACCAACCATTGCTATTTAAAATTGTATTTTTCATTACTTTAGCAAAGATGTGGGCTAATAATTAATAAAAAAAACTTTTTTTTGGTTTGAATTAAAAAAATGTTGTTCAGAGAGCGATTTTGTAACCAATAAATTGAAAAATGTATTTCCAGTCCCTTTTTTAATCCAAATAATTTGTGCTGATCGCTTGAATTCCAAAACAGTATTATTAGCAATTCATATTGAATGGGTTTGGATTCCGTCATGACCAATCTAAGTAGATTTGAGAAAACCTGTAATGCAGGAGTAATTGTTAACCGATAACTAGTTATTTAAACCGGCAAATATTATCTTTACCTAGTAACCTGTTAAAATATATTTATGCAAATTGTAATCTTTGGGGCCACTGGAATGGTTGGTATGCAACTGGTTAAACAAGCCCTTTATAAAGGATACAAGGTTAGGGCATTTGGAAGAAATGTTTTCACAGCTGATATGCCAAAAAACGACCAGTTGGAGCTCATTCAGGGAGCTTTATTTGACCAGGAACAGGTTTACGAGGCCATTAAAGGCACTGATGCGGTTATTTCTTCACTAGGCGGAGATTCAACCGGTGCGGATATGACCCGGTCCCTTGGAATGAAAAATATCATTACCCAAATGCAAAAAGCGGGGGTTTCAAGGATTGTAGCTGTTGGCGGCATGGGCTCACTCAATGCAGATGATGACACCCTTGTCATGGATAGGCCCAATTACCCTGCAAAATTTTTACCGGTAAGTAGGGAGCATCTAAAAGCTTTGGGATTTCTACAAGCATCCCCTTTAGATTTTACTTTTGTATGCCCCCCCGATATATTAGACGCCGATACTACAGGTAATTTTATTACTTGCCGTGACTTTGTTCCTAGCCCCAATTCAAACAAGATTAATGCAGGGGATCTAGCCTTATTTATGCTGAGTGAATTGAATAAAAATGAGTTTATTAGGCAAAGAGTGGGTATTTGCAATTAATAGCGGAGATCGCTACTACCCAGCATTCAACTTATCCTGCACAAACCCACTATTGATTCGCTTCCCCCTGCATAAATAGAACCCGAATAAATTGAACCTGATTTATAATCATTGACAGCTATCACTTGGACCTAACATATTTTTCCACTTCTTCCAACTCATCGTCTTCTAACCTAACCCTCACCATATGATTCAAGCTTTCTAGGTTGGTCACCCATATATCACGCCCTCCTACTTTTACATTGGCCACATGGGTGATTTTATAGTCTTCATAAGCTCCCATAATTTTATCTCGAATTCCCAATGGAAGATGCTGCTCATCACCATAACTTACAACATAATTCATATAGCCTTTTTGGGTGAACACAGCCTGGTGCTTCACATCATTGTCGATAAACTTTGCCAAATAGTTTTTGTCAAGGTTATACCATTTCAAATTTTTTGCTTGCGGAAATGCTTTTTTAAATGCTTTATCCACTGCCTTGGTAATTACCGTACCGGAGGTTATACTAATGGAGGGCAAAGTGGTTACCGAATCTTTTTCCTGTGCTATCAGCTTCCCAGTTCCAATACATACTACCAGCAAAACTGCAATTACTTGCTTTTTCATGTTTTTTTAATTTAATTGAAATGAATAATTAAAATGCGCTTTTTTATATTACAAATTAATTGCATTCAAAATATTAAAACAATGATTGCAATCAAAAAATGAGTTGACACTAATCAGCAATGGTAGACATTGAATTGGTTAAACAAGCTCTTTAAAAGTTACCAAGTAAGGGCATTTAGCAGAAATGATTTCACGGCTGATATACCAAATGACCAGCAAGCGCTCATTCAAGGAGCTTTATTAGACCAGGAGCGGGTTTACGACCGCATTATCACTACCTCAATTACTTAGACTTGTCATATTTTTCCATCTCTTCCAAGTCATTGTCTTTTACCCTAACCATCACCAAATGATTCAAGCTTTCTAGGGTGGCTATCCATACATTACGCTGAAGTTCTTTTATATTGACCACTTGTGTGATTTTATAATCTTCGTAAACTCCCCCCTTTAACCTATCTCGAATATCCATTGGAAGATGCTGCTCATAACCATAACTAATATCATAATTCATGGAACCATTTTGGGTAAACACAGCCTGGTGCTTCATATCATTTTCGATAAAACGTGCCAAACACAATTTGTTAAGGTCATACCATTTCAAATTTTTTGCTTGAGGAAATGCTTTTTTAAATGCTTTATCCACTGCTTTGCTTACTACCATACCAGATGCTACACTAATGGAGGGCAAAGTGGTTACCGAATCTATTTCCTGTGCTAGCAACTTACCAGTTCCAATACATACTAGTAGCAAAACTGCAATTATTTGCTTTTTCATATTTTTAAATTTAATTGAAATGAATAATTAAAATGCGCTCTTTTATATCACAAATTAATTGCATTCAAAATATTTAAACAATGATAGTAATCAAAAATTGAGTTGACACTAATCAACTACGATACCATTTTTCGCCTAGCAAAGATCACCCCAATAATCAAACTCAATCAGCTAACTAAAATTATCGAATGGACATAAAAAAAGCTTTTGCCAAGGGCAAAAGCTTTTTAATAGAAAATAATTGTCTTTTATTTCATTTCTGCGGAAACTGAAACTTTGGTCTCAGTAGCTACCTTGCCAGCAGCAATGGCTGGTCCATTAATACCATAATCGCCTAATAGCACAGTGAAATCACTCGCTAATTTAATGGACGCTCCACTCACTGAAATAGAACCAGCTGTAGTAACAGTTTTAGTAACCCCATGTATTGTAAGGTCACCAGCTACTTGAGCAGCATAAGTGCCATCTTTTTTAAAATTAATCGCGGCTAAATTGCTAAGCTTACCCTTGAAAGTAGCAGTAGGGAATTTTTCAGAATCCATCCAAACTGGACTGTTAAAATGCTCCTGCATCATTGGATTTTCAAAGCTAAAATTCTTGATGATTACTTCAAATGCAACAGTTCCTTTTTGTATATCAACTGTCGCTATCACTGTTTTGTTTTCTCCCTTTGGCTTTGCATCCTTTGCAGTAGTGGCATTAAAACCAATAGTGCCCGAAGTAGTTGTTTTTTTGGGGCCTGCCTTATCACCCGGAACTGCTGCTGATTTTGCAGTATTAGAAGTAGATACCGACTGTTTTGCAAAAATTGAACCTGTAACGGTAACTAAAGCAATAAATAAAA
>CANIMM010000110.1 GCA_947468255.1 Chitinophagaceae bacterium
ATTTCCTTACGGGTAAACCAAACTCCACTTCTGAATCATCTGAAAAGGAAAAATTTTCTCCGACTATATTAGTTAATACAACAGCTGCAGCGGAAGATACTACACTGTGTCCGGAAACATATTCAGGAAAAGGAGGGGTTTGTAATAACGGATGCCAGCGAGTATCAATAAGCTGTTTAATAGCCGTTTCAGGTCTTACCCGGTTACTCCTGTATTTTTCATCCCAGCAGGCAATAAATGCATCTGCCATCGCAATACTCAACAATGCATGAACAAAGACTGTTTTACCCAACGAATATTTTTTGGCATTACAGGCGATACCAGCAATACCAATCCAATGACCTCCAGGCGAAATTTTCTTTAAACCAAATTCTACATGACCTATTTGCTGAATTGCAAAGGGATTGCAATCCCAAAACAAGGCGATTGATTGCTGCTTTTTATTTGCGGAATTAACTATATAATAAACTTCTTTTAGTTCAATATAATAAGAGGATGTTTTTGAACTGTCATAAACGGCTGGAGCATTTACCCTAAATTGCTGAGCAGAATCAATCATAAATGTCCTTACCTTATTCCAATGAGGCTCCACTGGAGCCATAAATGCGGGTGGAGTTGGTTTCCAATACCCATCAGCTAATAATGGAGTATACCTTTCGTAGTTTGTTAATTTAGTAAATCCATCTGCCTTTACATACAACATCAAATTTTTCAATACTGTATCTACTAAGGCCGCAGAATGGATATAAATTGCCTGTTGTTTACTATCAACAGAATACAGTGATGACAATGAGTCAATTTGACTTTTGAGCAAATAACCAGAAGGCAATAACCTTTCTCCCGATTTATATACACTCAAAATAATGGCCAAAGAAACATCTACTGATTTCAAAAAACTATCACTTACAGTAATTTTTTTAAAACCTTTCAATAGCCCACTAAATGAAGGATAATTTTTTTTATCAAATAGGGACTGAACTTCGTAGGCACAAAGCGTAACATAAGCATAATAGCGACTTGCTGCAACCGGGGAAGTAACATCATTGACCATCACATCCGTCACTTTTTTTAACGCGTTTACATATACTCTTGAACCAGGTGAGATTTTCGGAAATGAAAACGCAACAATAACAGTAAAATTTATTGCGAACAAAAGAAGTAGCTTTTTCAATATATTAAAGTTTAATATTTTAAAAATACCGGTGGCTGACTATTTATTCCTACCATCAGCAAATCAATTCCTCCAGCTGTTGTTAATGGTACAATTTCCCGAATGCATCCTTTCAATTGAATACCCGCCTGCAACTGAGGTGTATAGGTAAAATTACCCTTACCGTCACCTTCCAGTAGCACCCCATAGTTGGCATCAATTTTACCAATTTTAATTCTAACTTGATCTACATTTCCACCGAGTAAAATATCCACATTTCCATCATGAGTAAAGTCGGCAGTTTGTATAGCGTACACCGGAGAATAGTCGGCCTGGATTGGCAAAGAATGCAGCATAAATTTCCCTTTTACATTTTCAAACCAAGTAGTGTGCAAATAATTAATTGAAAGTATGGAGGCTGTTTTCAACTGTTCTTCAGTTAGCACATCGTTAATGGTGGCATCAGCATAAGAATCATAAGTAGGAAACCGTTGTCGCAACCCTATCATCTGGTCCGTCATTTCATCTCTGGATGCCATTGGATAGGATTTCCCTTCAATATAATTACAGATTATTGGATCCTCAAAACCATTGTTATCAAAATCGCTGTAATACATCGTTGCTGATTCAGTTGAGGAAGCCTTTAATTGACTATTCGTTCCCCAATTACCTGCAATCAAATCAAGATCCCCATCCCGATCAATATCCACTAAATGAAGCCTGTTCCACAAACCAGTTAATTTTTTATCAAAAAAATGATTGGTTTGGTCGGTGAATAAATTTTGCTGAAAGGAGAAACATTGAATGGGCATCCATTCACCGCATACAATGAGTTCATTCATTTGATCGCCGTCAATATCAGCCCAAATTGCATCCGTAACCATTCCAAGCGATAAAAATACAGGGGCTAGTTGCAATGTTTGATCTGAGAAAAAGCCCTTTCCATTGTTTACCAGGAGTCTGCTGCCTGGAGATAGTGGATACTTCCCAGGAATAATTCTTCCAGCAATAAATAAATCTAAATCACCATCCTTATCAAAGTCCATTGAAACAACCTTTGAGCCAGCATTGAATTCAATGGGAACTGCATCTTCTTTTTTAATAAATATCCCCTTTTCATTGATATACAACCTATCCTGAAGTAACGGATCTTTGATAGATAAAGCATATCCGCCACTTACCACATATAGATCCATATCACCATCATTGTCTGCATCAAAAAAAATGGCATTACAATCTTCGTAAGCTGAATTCTTACTAAAAAAAGGTTGGGGTGATAAAATAAAATTTCCATTTGGTTGCTGAAGATATAATGAGCCGGACTTACCACCAGATCCGCAAATATAAATATCGTCGAGATTGTCGCCATTGATATCTGCCTTTGCTATATGTGGACCTGAATGCGAAATCATATTCAGCATCAATGGCTGAATTTTAAAATCATTTTTAGCATCTTCCAAATGAACATAGTCAATCTTTTGCAGACTTTTTTTAAAAAATTTATTTACAACAATTGGAAGCACCCATTCTCGATCGTGTGAATTGGATTGAACAATTTGAATCAATTGATTGCTATGTAACCCACTTGTCACAGTCTGTAACATTCCATCCGGCCAGCAAATCAGCAGCGAATCAATTTCATTATCTGGAAAGGTAAAATGCAAAGGCAACTGCATAGAGGACTGGAATCCATGTACAGGATAATTTTCAATCGTAAAAATACCGGAGTTGGCAAAAGCGGTCACTCTAGCTCCTATTGCAAATTTATTTTTTGCGTTGGAGATTAACTGAATCTTTACATAATTTCCTCCGATTTTTTGTTCGATTGTATTGTTCTTGTAAATACCAGCTTCCCGGTTCATTTTATTAACTACTAGGTCAAGATCACCATCATTATCCAAATCAGCATATACAGCACCCTGCGAAAAGTTTACTTCATCAAATCCCCAATCAGAAGAGTGATCTTTAAAATTAAAATTTCCAGTATTTTCATATATATAATTATGTAAGGGAGTTGAAGAAATCCCCTGCAGCATTTGAAACATTCTGCTATCCGTTGTGCCTTGTAAATGCTTTAATCTTTCATTCGCATAAAACTTTACAAAATCCCGATTGGTCATATCCCTACCATATCCATTGGTTACAAAAAGGTCTTTTTTACCATCATTGTTAAAATCAGCCAACAGGGCTGACCAACTCCAGTCTGTATTGGATATCCCACTTAACTGACCTATCTCGCTAAAGGTTCCATCCCCATTATTTACTTGCAGCATATTGCGCATTAACTGGTGATAAAAACCATTGGAGACGGTATTGTTATACAACTCGTAATTATCAGGAGCGTACAATAATTTCTGCCGTCGATTATCTTTCGGAAGCATATCGAGCGTAAAAATATCTAACAAACCATCGTTGTTGATATCGGCAATATCCACCCCCATGGAAAAATTGGAAAGGTGACCTACAGCTGCTTGAAGTGACTCTTTAAATGTACCATCCTTATGATTGATATAAAGATAATCTTCCTCAACATAATCGTTGGTTACATAAATATCAGGCCATCCATCATTGTTTATGTCAGCAATATTTATCCCCAAACCATATCCTAATGGATTGGAAATAATGCCTGCCTTTCGGGAAATATCAATGAATTTTCCATTTACATTTTCATACAACCTATCTCCTGCATCAGGGTCTACTAATTTCTTGACAAAGGCAGCATCAAAATTTCGTAAGTTTTTTATGTTGTGATTCATCACAAATGCATCTAGATCTCCATCTCTGTCAAAATCAAAAAATGCAGCCTGGGTTGTGTATCCTGCATCAGCCAAACCCAATTCAATTGCTTTGTCGGTAAAACTAAGGTTGCCATTATTGATAAATAATTGATTGGCTCTTTTGGAAGCAACAACATCACCTGAGTAGCATACATAAATATCTAATAGTCCATCTCCATTTACATCTGCGACGGACACGCCGGTTTTCCAACCAGTTCTTCCTGCAACACCAGCGGATCGAGTAATATCTTCAAATGTAAAATTTCCTTTATTAAGATATAGTTTATTGGGTTGTTGATTGGAGGTGAAATACAGGTCGATTAATCCATCATTGTTAAAATCACCCGCTGCCACCCCACCCCCATTATAAAAATATTCGTAGGTGACAATATTTTGAGCATCTGTTTCAACCAGCTTATTTTGAAAATTGATGCCCGTTTTTGATGTGGGTATAGTTGTAAATAGCGGTAACGATTGCGATAATGATATACCAATCGATATAAAAAATACCATGCCAAAGAAAATTAAATGTTTCATAAATGATATTAAAGAATTTTTTAAAAAACTTACTCATGACATTACCATCAACAAAGTAGCATCAAAAACGATAATGATTTAATTTATAAAACTGTCAGATAGTTTGCTATCTGACAGTTTTATAAAACAACTTTTTTGTACGAAATTTTTATTCATTCCTTATTTATCCCACCAAACACGGGTGACCCAATTGTTGGTTCCCTGCTTAGTAATGGCTGCTTTCAAGTTCGTCCCATTCAGTGATGATTCGCTAGATGGATACTGAAAACGACGGGGTATCACTCCATTTGAGTATCCACCAGTAGTAGCTGCTACTAACACAGGATATCCCGAACGGCGCCAATTGGCATGAGATTCATATTCATCCAGCAGAGTTGAAATGTAATATTGTTCGTTGATTGCCTGTAAACGATCCGCTGTTGCAGCAGGAAATGCTAAAGTAGTGCTAGTATAGGTATCAATTGCTGTGGCATTAAACAAGCTAGCAGGTGCATTGTACAATTGCCACTGATTGATAGAAGAGTTAACCCCGTCTCTGAAATACTGTTCGGCTGTACTAGTACTAATCCAACCCCTTTCCCTTGCTTCGGCAAGCAGCAGTAGGGTTTCACCATGCGAAACCAAGATATTGGGAACATCCCCTTTGGCAAAATCAGACCTTAGTTGCGAATAGGTTTCTATTCCTGTAAACCCATTGGGGTCAACACCAATGGGAAGTCCCTTTTGTATAGCGGGATTGTCGTCCTCTGTTCCAATTGATGCAGATGCTGACGGTCCTGTTCTTACAACAAATAAAACCTTTAAGCGTGGATCGGCATTTGCTGTTAACAAATCAAAGAAAGTCTTTGAAAACTTAAATGAATTATTAGACAGTTCAGATCTTGCACCATTATAATATCCCAGCACGTGACTATTGGGGTTGTCGTAGTTGGTGGCCAAATGATTGATTCTAAAAGACTCTGTATAGCTTGAAATAAGCCCCCCTGCAACCGCAGTGGCAACAACGGATTGGGCAGTAACCGGTTCAATTTTTGACAAGCGCATACCAATGCGTAACATTAATGAGTAAGCTGCCTTTTTCCACAAAGCCCTATCGCCATTATAACTGGTCACATCTCCCTTAAAAGGTTTGGAAGCATCAAATGCTTTTGCTGCATTATCCAACTCAGTAACCAAATCGGCATACACTGATTTTTGGTCATCGTATTTTGGAGAAAATACACTACCGATATATCCCTTGCCTGCTTCAGAATAGGGAATATCACCATAAGAATCCGTTAGCCGAAGAAAAGTGTACGCTTTTAAAATTCTTGCTGCACTATTATAATTAACATCGGCTGCAACACCGGTTGTTTTTGCGACAAGATTTACCAAATTTTTTACAGCGCCACCATAATAAGAATCCCAAAGGGAGGAATTATAACCTTCATCATAACGATACCTATTACCTTGGTCCCAGTTGAGAGATGAAAAATGCTGAACAAACTGACTATTATAAATCAGATTGGTTCTCCATGCTTCATATTCTCCTCCTGACACGCCAATGATGGTATTGGTAAATAGTAAATCGCTGGCCAAATTGGTTACAGTGGTCGGACTGGTATTTACCGCTTCGAAATCTTTAGTGCAGCTATTCAAACTAATTGTAATAATTAGTAAACTGCACATATATCTGTTAATTTTCATTTTGTTTAAATTTTAAATGACGAATGAGTAGTTACTAAAAATTAGAAGGTAAGATTTAGGTTAAGTCCAACGGATCTAACCGGTGGAGCACCATACCATTCCAATCCTTGCGCATTACCTGAATTATACGTTGACTCCGGATCTATGTTTGGTGTGTATTTTTTGATCATCAAAAGATTTCTACCAACTATGGAAAGAGAGGCAGATTTGAAGGGTGACTTGCCCAAGGTGCTTGAAGAAAAATTATATCCAATTACCACTTGTCTAAGTTTGATAAAATCAGATTTATAAACAAATGGTGAGGAGATATTCAATGCAATACTTTGATAGTAATCTTGTGCGGGCACACTTATTTTATTTTGTACGCCAGTAGCTTCGTCAATTTCAGTTGACGTTAGACCGGTGGAGCGACCTGGCAGTGTTTCCAAACTTTTTCCCCTGTACATGGAAAAATCATTGGTTCCGGAATACATATGACCACCAAATCGGGCATCAATCAAAAATTCAAAATTGAAATTTCCTGAATGCAGTGCATTGTTCAATCCCATTGTATAGGGTGAAACACCAGTTCCATATGCTTTGAGGTCTCCTCTTTGTGGCTTACCTGCACTCAACAATATTTGACCCGCTGTATTGCGCTTATAATCATAGGCCATTACCTGTGCAAATTCCTTTCCGGTAATATGCTGGATAGATGCCGTCATAGAACGGGCCTGGTCAATTTGCGAGGTGGTTAACTGGTCAGAGATTTTATCTACATTGCTTTTGTTGTATCCAATATTGAAAGAAACGTCCCAAGTAAGTGATTTAGCTTTATAAGGAGTTGAAGTCAACAACAATTCAATTCCCTTATTGGTTACTTCACCCACATTAATCAAAACGCTTCCATAACCAGAAGTTCCGGAAATTTGACTACTGATGATATCATCGGTTGTCTTTTTGTTATAGAAAGTAAAATCAGCACCCAGTTTGTTTGAGAACAACTTTGTTTCCAATCCAAATTCATAAGAAGTAACCTTAAAAGGAACCAAGTTTCTATTGGGAATGGTACCCGTACCAATTCCTCCAAGTCCTAACCCATTATAGGTATTGCCATTTAGTCCATAAGGGAGATTTAATCCATAGGGACTTCTATCACCACCCACTTTTGCCCATGAAGCCCTCAACTTAGCGTAACTTATATTTTTGGGCAAATGCATTGCATCCGACAATATAAAGCTGCTAGCTACCGATGGATACAAAATAGACCAATTAGCAGGTGATAAGGTAGAATACCAGTCGTTACGTGCTGTTGCTGTCAGGTACAAATATTTGTTATAAGAAAATTCAGCCGATCCAAATGCAGAATGAATTCTTTTTTCATAATAATCATAGCCCTGACCTTTGTTCTGCATATTATTGATATTATAAAAACCAGGCACCAACAAATTATTACCTCCGTAACTTTGTTGCTCATCAATATTCTTCATCATATTACCACCTACAAAGGCATCAAAATTAATAGAAGAAGTAATTTCATGCTGAGCACCAAGGATTGCTTCGCCATTGAATTCTCTGAAACGTGTAGTGTTTTGATTCAATGAACCACCTTGGGTATACTGTGTGTATTGGGGTTCAATTCCATAACCATACCTAGTGTATTGATCCGTTGCAATTTTGCCCCTTACATATAACCAGCTGAGTATATTATATTTTGTCTCAATGGCTGCTATCAAACGATCCCTTGAATCATTGTTCTTGAAATCTTCCACTGCCCAATAAGGATTGGTAACGTATTCGTTTGCATTAAATTTAGCCTCACCACCGGTAATAATATCCAACTTACTAGATTTAAAGGTTGCCTGATCCCAGCTGGTGGGCATGATTCCAATTGTAAAATTGGCATTACCTGGTGAATCAGATAGACGGGGCCTATTTTTAGCCCGCTCCCTGATATATCGCGCACTTACATTTACTGTCAGATTATCGATGGGTGTCATTCCGATATTTAGAGAAAAATTATTTCTTTTTAAAGTGGAGTTAGGAATAACACTTGCGTTATTGAGATCCGATACAGTAAAATTATAGGTCATTTTATCAGAGGCTCCGTAGAGTGCTACTGAATTATTAAAGTTATAACCTGATTTATAAAAATCTTTCACATTGTTTCTACGTGCTACATATGGCCGGGAAACCCCATCCCACTGTACAACAGAACTGCCATCAAGTTTTGATCCCCAGCTGTTCATGTTTATGCCATTGGCGCCGGATTGATTGGTTGGAGCCGCCCCTGCATTGCCATGTCCGTATTCATATTGATAATCAGTATAGTCAATTACTGATTCAATGGTGGCATTACTGTTTAGTTCCACTCCCAACCCCTTTCTTTTGGATCCCTTTTTGGTAGTGATTAATATTACTCCCGCTGAAGCCCTAGCTCCGTATAATGCAGCCGCATTACCACCCTTTAATACAGTAACTGTTTCAATCTCATCGGGATTGATCATCTGAACCCCATCCCCTGCATCGGCTCCTCCCCACATACCAGCTGATCCTCTGTTGGCATTATCAATAGGCATACCATCCACCACATACAAGGGCTGGTTATTATCTGATATGGAGGTATTCCCTCTTAAAACCACCCGGGTGGAACCCCCTGCACCGGTTGCAGTAGAAGTTACATTAAGTCCAGCTACTTTACCCACTAGGTTGTTGACCAAACTATTACTTCTTGCCCTAGTAAGTTCTTCCCCCTTAATTTCTGAGAGTGCATAACCCAATGCTTTTCTTTCCTTTCGGATACCCAATGCCGTCACCACCACTTCGCTCAATTCCTTACTTTCAGCTACAAGGCTTACCGTAATATTGTTGGTTGCTGAGGATACATTTACCTCGGAACTAATAAAACCTACAGAAGAAACCTCTAGTACAGCATTACCTGCTGGTACACTAACTGAAAACCTGCCATCAGTATTAGTGGTGGTAGCTACATTAGTTTTCAACACTTTCACAGTAGCTGCAACAATACTTTGTTTATTGGATGCATCCACCACTGTACCGCTCAATTGGCGCGTCTGAGCCAATAACATAAACGGACACCCGCTTATGCACATAGCAATAAAATACAATCTTTTCATAATCAAGTTTTTTTGGTTAATAATGACTCG
>CANIMM010000111.1 GCA_947468255.1 Chitinophagaceae bacterium
AACTGTTTCGAATTCTTATCTTTTATCAAAAATAAAAAACTGGTAGCAGCAAGAAACTGGGCATATTTTTGAGGATCTTGAAAATAACTAGGGTATCTAATTACATCCAATACCAACACATTGCTGTTTAAAGACTTCTCAAATGAAAATTCAACACCAAATACAAACTGGCAAAGTAAAAATAGCAGTGAAAATATACTGGCAAATTTTAAGGTATTAATAATTGATTTACAAAATATTGTATTTTCAACACATTCATCTATCAAAATTTTTGCAAAACCAAATATTGAAAAATATTGAAATAATGCAACCCAAGTATCCTTTGACAAACTTGAGGCATTAAAGGCTCCCATAATTACAATGAAAGTTAATAAACAAAATACTACTACAAAAAAAGTACTGTTTGTTACTTTTTCCTGTTTTGACTTGTAAAATAATAAAAAGAAAAATATTGTCAAAAACTCAAAAATTGTAAAACTACCAAAACTAGGAATAAGATCAATTGAAAGAAATGGAAAAAAAAATAAAATAAAATGAATAAAAACTTTGTTTTTGTCAGATTTTGTAAATAACATCTGAATAATAAATAATGACAAAACCAATACAACAATGACTATTAAGTAATTTTTTGGCATCTAATTTACTAAAAATTGAATACTATTTTAAAAACACAAATAATGCGACCGGAAATTAAAAAACAATGTAGGATATTTTAATAATACGGCTTCGCCGATCTCAGTCCCAGCGATGACAGAAATTAAATAATATAGCTTTAAGTGGAAATTATTAAACGGCAGCTTTGTTCTTAATTAGCATTCTGGACTTTGATTTATCACCATAAGTGTATCCATATCCATAACCGGAATTGTTAGACAGATAACCTCTTTTTTTAACGCCATTAAAGATGATAGCAGGATTGGTAAGCGGATTCACTTCGTTATTGTCATCAAATCTTTTTAAAAGAATTTTAGGGGTAAACTTGTGTCTAACAACGTACAAGGTAGTATTACAGCAAGCAGATAATACATGGGCATCTGTTACCAATACAATCGGTGCAGTGTCAATAATCAATACATCAAAGCGTTTACCTAACAATGATATCATTTCTTCTATCATTCCATTTTCAAGTAATTCAGAAGGATCTTGTTGAATGCCACCAGAGGAAATGAAAAATAAATTGTCGTATTTAAGTACTGGATTAATAATTTCTTCTAATCTTTTATTACCCATCAAATAATCACACACTCCTGGTTCCTTATCTTTAGCAAAAATTTTTCCAAGCGAAGCATTGTGCAAATCGAGATCTACCAATGCTACTTTTTTACCAGTTAATGAAAAACTAATTGCCAGATTAGCCGAAATAAAACTTTTTCCTTCACCTGATATACTGGAAGTAAGCAATATTTTATTATGAGTAGAGTCAATACCTAAGTATTGTAATGAAAATCGAATTTTTCTAAATTCTTCTGCAATAAAACTTCGTTTTCCAGCCTCAATCAACAACTGTTTTTTTGACTTATTATATCCCAATTCTCCAATGATTGGAATGGAAGTGAGCGCTTCAATTTCATTCCGATAAAGAATAGTTGGACTAAATGTCTCCATCGTATTTACTAAAGCAATAGGCAATCCAAAAGTTGCAATAATAATTGCAGCAAGAATAATCAGTTTATTGGGACTAACAGGGGAATTGGAGGATTGTGCATAATTTACAACCCTAGTATCTGATAAATTAGAAGCGTAGGACAACTCACTTTCCTCTCTTTTCTGAAGTAAGAAGGAATAAATTCCACTTTTAATATTTTGATCCCTACTAATTTCAAGTAACTGCCTTTCTTTAACTGGAATGGAATGCAACATGTTGCTATAACGACTATTGGTAGCAGCTAAATATTTTTTATTGGCCTCCAAATTATTACGTTGGCTTTGAATATTATCGATAATATTGGGCTTAATTTTATTGATTTGATCAGTTACAGAAACCAGTAAGGGATTATTTTCAGCAACCGTTTTTTTGAGTTTTTCGCGTTCCAACTCAGCTATATTTAAACTATTTAATAATTGTGACAAAGTTGGATCACTAACACCTAGCGTGGAAGGCGAAATACCCACATTGCTATTATTAGTCTGGATATGATTCTCTAGCTGATTAATTACAGACAACTGCATATTAACATCACTTAATTTTTGATCATTTGCACTTACATTTTGTAAAAACAATTGACCTTGGGTACTAATATCGACTGCTTCACTCCCAGCCTTGTATTGCTGAATCTTTTGTTCAATTGCAGAAAGATCCCCACCCACTATATTTAACCTTTCCTCTATTAATGAGAGCGTTTTTTTTGCTAGTGCATTTTTTTCAGTAATAGCTTCATTATTATACGCTATAATGAGTTCATTCAATACATCTTCTGCCAAATTTGTTTTATAATCCTTATAACTTAAATTGATAACACTAGACAATTTATTAGAAGCTGTCACTTTCAGATTTCCCAATAAATTTTCGGCTGCTTCTTTCACTTCAAGAAGATTAAAATAATATGGGTATTGGTTATTGGATATGTTGTATTTCTCATTGGGTGAAAATTTAAATTTTCCATAAGTAGTGGTAAGCCATTCATTGATCGGCCCAATTGGCTGATTGTTTATAAATACAATCCCATTCAAGGAATTATATTTCAAATACAATTTTTCCTTAACCTTTTTAACTAAACCGGGATTAAACGACTCTATAGTGAGAGGAGCTTCCTGGTAAGCTGATAAGGAATTAAATTTAGTTTCCTGAAAAACGGGTGCATATAAATGTAATTTATTGACAACATTATCGATGAGTGGCCTAGATTGAAGTACCTCGATTTCATTCTCTATAATCTTTTTTGCATTGATCATATTAAGGGACTCCATTAATTTGGAATCATCATTTCCTTTTTTTTCATCCTTAATAATTAGAGAAGCAGTTGCTTCATATTTTGGGGAGGCATATAGGATATAAACATATGCAAGGCCTGATGAAAAGACCAGAAACAGTAGAAATATTGGCCAGTATGCCAAATATTTATTCATCATTTTTACAAAAAGACTTTCTTCTTTTTGAGCTGGAAGTTTCCGATTATTCTTTTCCATATTAATTTATAATTCTGTCTAAAACAATTACAACTACTGATAATCCAGATAATATTGCTGGCACCAATTGACGGCCACGCCCAACACTAGCCACCTTATCCTTATTGGGTTCAACATATACCACATCATTTGGCAGCAAATAGTAATAAGGAGAGGTTAGGAAATCCTTTGAATTAAGGTCAACATGTTTAACCTTTTTATTACCCTGCGTTTCCCTTATCACTAATACATTGTCCTTTTTGCCATAAATTGTAATATCACCTGCAAGGCCGAGTGCTTTTAATAGGGATATTTTTTCATTTGGAACGTTAATTACAGTTGGATGACCCACTTCGCCAATTACGGTTACCTCAAAATTGAGATGCCGTATGTTTACAATTGGATCGATTAGTAATTTCTTATCCAATACCATTTGGGTGATATTATTTTTTAGCTGATTTTTAGAAAGACCAGCAGCTTGGATATTTCCTAGAATAGGCAATTGAACAAAACCTTCCGTATTAACCAGGTAACCCGAAGACTGTGAATTATTGCCAACGGATGAAGTAGAACTGATAACCAAATTATTAGTAGTATTAAATAACGCGGAGGCATCAGGATTAAGACTAGTTATGGCAATACTTAGTATGTCATTATTCTGAATTAAATTATCAGCTTCAACGGGCATTTTCAAATAGCTAGAATCGGTTGCGTTGTTAAGATAAACTGAATTTTTAGTGCTGATACAAGAAGAAAAAAACAAAATCAATTGAAATAAAAGCATCAGCGATACAATCGGTTTGGCCATACAATTAATATTATGTTGTTAAATAAAAATCAGAATGTAAGAAGGTAAAAGATGGAGCTTGTTCTTAGGAGGGCTGCAGACCTATTAAACAGGTGCTATTTAATAATTCAAACAGAGGACTAATTCTTGGTAGGAATGAATTTAACTGGAAAATATAGAAGAATAGATAACTAGTAATCGTAGGGAGAATGGAATTTTATTAATTTATAAAAACGTATTAAGTAAATTTAATATTTAATACTTTGTTTTCCTAATTTTTTAAATATAAAAATCAAAATAAATTGTACAACTATATAAAGTTGGATTGAATGGCAATACATACTGATAATATTCAGTCAGGATAAAGCAATCAGTCGTTTTCGGTAATGAACAAAAGCTAAAAATATTAGCGGCAATATCAATTCAGCAATTCAATTTTTACAAAAAAAAATCCTCCACAAAAGCGAAGGATTGACTTGAATACTATTTGGATAATTTACCATTTGTCAACTTCTTCTGTACTTCCATTATCTAGTGGTTCCTGTGTCTCAGGTTCACTTTTAATAGGAGGGGCTATTGTTTCATTTTCTATAGAAATTGCTGGGGAACTATCGGAAGCTTCATTTTCGACAGGAGCATTTTGGTACTGACCATCTTCTCCTTCATATGGATTATCATGATTGAAAGCATCAAAATCAAAGTCTGGCATTAAATCAGTCTTAACATAATCAATCGCTTCAGCAAGCCCCTTTATAAACTTATTGAAATCCTCTTTATACAAAAATATTTTATGCCTATCATAACCTTCAGAATCAAAGCGTTTACGGCTTTCAGTGATTGTTAAATAATAATCGCTGCCACGGGTTTCCCTTACATCAAAAAAGTAAGTCCTACGTTTTCCTGCTCTAATGCGTTTACTATAAACGCTTTCCATTTTTTTGTCATTGTTTTCGTACGCCACAGTTAATTTTTTTTGGATGAATGGATAATAATATATTAATTAAAAACAAGACAAAGATATAGCTGTTTTTGAAATAGCAAAATAATCAGCCATATTTTAAAAGAACTTGGGCTTCGTAACCTTAAAAAACAGGTATTTGTACGTAAAATCCTAATTTAAATCGATTCATTTTTAGATCTAAGCCCATCCTGCACCTGCTGACGAGCATACATTTCCGCATAAAATCCATTTTGTTGCAATAATTCAGTATGGGTTCCCTGCTCAATAATTTTGCCATCAGCTAACACAATTACTTTGTCAAAATGTAGTAAGGAGAAAATCCGATGCGTTATAATCACCGCTGTTTTATCCTTCCACCAAATATTCAAATTATTCAAAATTTCCTTTTCGGTTTTTGCATCTACTGCACTCAAGCAGTCGTCAAATATCACCAAAGAAGGATCCTTTAACAATGCCCTTGCAATTGAAATCCGTTGTTTTTGACCTCCGCTGAGCGTTACTCCCCTTTCGCCTATCATTGTTTGATACCCTTTGGAGAAACCTTCTATTTCATTGTGTATACCTGCAATTTTAGCTGCCTGAATTACCGCTTCCAAGCTTGCCGAATCAACCCCAAAAGCAATATTATTTTGAACCGTTTCACTAAATAAAAATACATCTTGGGGCACATAACTGATTTGAGAACGCAACCATTGAATGTCAATCTTATCTATCGGTACCTTATCATACCGTATCAAACCTTGTTGGGCATCATACATTCTAAGCAGTAGCTGAGCAATAGTAGATTTTCCCGATCCCGTTCTACCGACAATAGCTATTTTTTCACCTTTATTAATTACCAGAGAAAAATCTTTAATAGCATGAATACCAGTATGGGGATAAGTAAAATCAACATTAGCAAAATTGATATTTTGATTTATGGAAGGCTTTAATAAAGCTTCGGATTGCTGAATAGCAGGAGTAGTTTGCAGAAATTCATTGATTCTTTTTTGGGAGGCTGAGGCTCGTTGCGTCATACTAGCTGTCCAACCAATGGCACTGACAGGAAAACTGAGCATTTGGATATATAACACAAATTCTGCGATCGTACCAATGCTAGTACCAGGCACTCCGTTCACCACGTCCATTCCCCCAACCATAATAGTAATTAAAGTACTCAAACCAATCAATAGCCCAATACTCGGAAAATAGATGGCCTCCGTTTTGGCCAAAGCAAGCGCATGCTGCTTATATAACTCACTATTTTTTGAAAAAAAACCAAGCATTGCTTTTTCCTGAACAAATGATTTTATCACTCGTATACCACTATAGGATTCCTGTGCATTAGAAGTGAGATCACTTAACAAGGCTTGAATACGCTCACTCTTTTTATTAATAATGGTATTTACAAAATAAATAGTAAGCGCAAGGATAGGTAAAGGTGATAAGGCAATCAAGGTGAGTTTGGGGCTAGCCTGTATCATAAAATAGATACTAAAAAATAGAACCGCTGCCAAATTAATGAAATACATCAAAGCTGGACCGGTAAACATTCTTACCCGACTTACATCTTCTGAAATTCGGCTCATCAAATCTCCGGTGCTATGTGTTTTATAAAAATTAGTATCGAGTTGCTGGTAATGGTTGAAGACCTGGTTTTTTTGGCTGAATTCAATTAACCGACTCATTACAATAATGGTTTGACGCATCAAAAACATGAAAAACCCACTTATCAAAGCGATCAGAAGTAAAATAATACTACACCATACGACCTTAAAGCTGATGGGCTTGGATTCAAGTTTGGCAATAATGAGTTCAACAACAAAATCATATCCTTTTTTATTAACAACCGGTGGATGAGTTAGATTGATAGCAGCAGCAGAAGAACTCGTTACAACTGTATTGACAACATAACCAGTTAATTGAGGTGCAAGAATTCGAAAATAATTAGTAAGTAAGATAAAAATAATCCCTAACAGAAATCGATACCGGTATTTCCAAAAAAAAGGATTGAGCGCTGCAAGATGTTTCATTCAGTGCAAAAGTAATAAATTAGACAGAAGGAACAGCTACAAACAAACTAAGAAACAGAAATAAGGCTCAAACACTAAATGGAGAATAATGCAGCCAAATCGCTAAAAAACAATAAAAATTAGAATAAAGGGGGGAGCTTTTCAGTGAAAAGAGTAATAATTTAATACTAAAGTTTAAAAATGAAAACTATAGGGAATCAGATACTAAACTGGGGGATTTTACGGACTGGCTTTAAGAATGCCACTACCCATGGGAAGGGTATTTTATTTTTTTTCATAGCTTGGTAATCATTTCGATTGGCCAAAAGCCGCTTATAAAGACTTTGATTACTCATTCCTCCGGTTCGCATTGTAACGATCAACTTAGGAAGGTACTGAGCTGAAATTTTATGATAATATAAATATCGAGTCATAAACTCGTAATCTGCTGCAGAAGTGAAATTGGAATCATAATTACCTCCCTTACTAAGTATACTTTTTTTAATATAAAAAGACGGATGAGCAGGCATCCAACCATAATTAATATTTTTACGATTGTAGGCTCCCCCATTCCATTGCCGAACAACTTTACCTGTATCCGTCGGGTGAACATATACAATATCCCCATATACAGCAGCTACACCAAAACGATCAAATGTATTGACAATGGCATCAATCACATCATTGGATGCAAAAAAGTCATCGCTATTCAAAGTTCCAATAACATCACCAGTAGCCATCTGAATACCCTTATTAATTGCATCATACATCCCGCTATCTTTTTCAGATATCCATTTACTGATAAAAGATTGATATCGATTAATAATATCCAATGTATTGTCGGTAGACCCACCGTCTACGATAATATACTCAATATTGGGATAATTTTGAGCAATGACAGATTGAATGCATTGTTCTAGGAAATAACCTGAATTAAAGGTTACTGTAATAATAGTCACTTTCATCCTTGAAAAATTGAACTAGAAAAATTAATAACAAATAAGAAAAAATTCAAGGAGTAGGAATATAAAACTCTTCAGGTGGATAAGGATTTAAAATAATAGAAAAAAAGATAAAATAAAAAAATAAAGAAATTTAAAAATGAATCGTTGGGGTTCTTTTTATGATGTTAAAAATTTGCTGTGCAATTTTTTTATGGGCTCTTTCATTAGGATGACCATCATATTTTGATAAAATATAATCCTTTGAGCTTTCACTATTAAAAAAATCAACACTATTGATATAAGTAACAGCTGGAGATTGACCATAAAACGTTTTAATCACATTATCTGCTCCAATAAATAATTTTGGATATCCTATTAAGTTCATTTCAGGGAATTTTAATACGATCAATTGGATATTTCTTTTAATCACATCATTATTAATTTGGGAAAGTAAATATTTTGACCGCTTCCAATTTTCCTTATTTTCAGTATAGTCATTTAGTATCAAATTAAATTCGCTATTGGGAAATACAATCCCATACGATTTTAGATAATTATGAAAATTATATAAAATGTAATGCAAAACACTTGAATGATAAATAACTGAATAAATTTTTTGGGGAACACTTTGTTTTTTGACTAAGGAATAATTTATATTTACAAAACTATCCATTCCAACGATAGAATTGTGTTTATACAAATCACCTCTGGAAGCACTGTAACTATAACCCAATATCACGATATCAGGTTTAAATTTATCTATAAATTCGAAATATATTTGATTATTATCAAAATTATTAGCAGATGCCTTAGATAGATCCAGAACATAAATATCATCATAGTGACGGTTGCTCTGTAGAAGTAATTTTTTTAACTGTTGTGAAAAATTATCTTTAAATTCAATTCCGCCGCCATGAATAAATGAATCTCCCAAAACCATTACCCTTAAATTATTACCGGTGAGATTGATGGCCGTTTTCTTTAATAAGGTAAACTCAGGGGTAATGGCAAGATCAGTTGATATTTTAACAACCTGGGTAGATTCCAATAATTTAAATTGCTCATCGAACCTAACCATCATCTCCCCCAACAATAGAAATAGAAATATTAAAAAAACTATTTTCTTACCCCACATAACTTAAAATTGAAAATACATAAATGTTTTATTACCCGAAGCGCCCCATAATATTATAGACCAAAAAATAAGCATAACAAAGCTTCCTCTTAAGTAAAATTTATACAAAGAAGCGGTAGGGGAAAATTGAAGTACGTGGTCCTTATCCCTTTGAAACCATTCAATTAAAATGGTGATACAACAAAATAGAAAAATTACAACCGCGGTTTGAATATTTGAAACTACAGGAAGGTAAAAAGCGGTTAACGAAAAAATATGAACAAAATAATCAATAACCTGGGTTAG
>CANIMM010000112.1 GCA_947468255.1 Chitinophagaceae bacterium
TAATTGATATCTTGTTTGCACTTTTATGCCCACTGTAGGCTAAATGAGTAAAAGGGTATCATTGGTATAATTTTTTTTCTTGATATTTTTTAAATCCTAACTCTTTAAGTTGCGATTATCTTACATTCGTTAAATAATCAAAGTCGTATGATAAAACCTATTGCTATTCTAATTTTCTTATTGAATTCGCTATTGGCCATTGCTCAAACTCCCAAAAGCTATACTTCTTCTGAAATATTGCTTCAATTAAAAAAACTGCCAGTACTTGGATCTGTTTTATATATAGCCGCCCATCCTGATGATGAAAACACCAGATTGCTGGCTTATCTGGCGAATGAAAAATTGTACCGAACTGGTTATTTAAGTTTGACAAGAGGTGATGGTGGGCAAAATTTAATTGGTGATGAGCAGGGTATTGATTTGGGTTTAGTAAGGACACAGGAATTATTGTCGGCTCGAAGAATAGATGGGGCTGAACAATTTTTCAGCAGGGCCTATGATTTTGGATTTAGTAAATCTTCTGAGGAGGCATTGCGTTTATGGGGGCACGATAAAATATTGAGTGATGTAGTTTGGGTTATACGAAAATTCCAACCAGATATATTGATTGCCCGTTTTCCGGAAGATAGCAGGGCGGGTCATGGTCATCACGCAGCTTCGGGTATCCTTGCCCGGGAGGCTTTTGATGCAGCAGCAGATCCTGCCAAATTTCCCGAACAGTTATCAAAAGGCGTTACCATTTGGCAGGCCAAGCGATTACTTTGGAATACCTTTAATTTTGGCAGTGGCAATACACAAAGCGAGGATCAGTTTAAGCTCGATGTGGGGATGTACAATCCGCTGCTGGGAAAAGGGTATGGTGAAATTGCGGCTCTTAGCAGAAGTCAGCACAAAAGCCAGGGATTTGGAGTTTCGGCTCAGAGGGGAACTGTGACTGAATATTTTACCACTATAAAAGGAGAGCAACCCGTGAGCGATTTGATGGATGGGGTAAGCACGAATTGGGGCAGGCTAAACAATAACAATTTATCCAAACTTTCTGTAAATCTGGCATCCAGTTTCTCTGCTGAACACCCCGAAAAATCAGTGCCAGCCTTGGTGAATCTGTACAACATAGTTTCTTCGCTCAATGATGGCTACTGGAAAGCACAGAAATTAAAAGAAATTAAAAATTGTATAGAGGCTGCAAGTGGTTTATTTCTTGAAGCCACCACCAATAGTCAATACGCTGTTCAGGGTGATAGTGCAAAAATAACGGTGACTGCCAACAATCAATTGGGGTTGAATTTGAGTGTTATGGGTGCAACCATCGGCGATACCCATTACTTAATGGGTGAGCCAACTAAAAACAGTAATCTTTCAATTACAAAAAATATTTTCATTAGCGCTGCTGATGTAAAAAATGCGCAACCTTTTTGGCTAGCCATCCCAATGGACAAAGGAAGTTTCAATGTAGCGGATCCTCTAAAAATAGGAATGGCAGAAAATACGCCATTTCAAATTAAGTTGGATGTAACAATAGAAGGCACCAATTTTACTTTCACCAAACCAGTCCGATATAAAACTACAGATCCGGTCAGGGGGGAGTTATACCAGCCATTTACTATTCTTCCAGTGGCGGATGTGAAATTCGAAAAGGATATTTATTTGTTAAAGAATAAAGATTCATTGCATGTAGATATGCGGGTAGTTCCCAATATTGATTTGCAGGGTGATTTACAAGTGCAAGCAACTTTACAGGATAAGCAAGGGAGTATAACCAACAAAAAAGATTTTCCCTTGAAAGCCATTTCAAAAGACAAGCCGGTTTTATTTGAGGTCCAATTGCCGCAAAATAATTTGTCGGGTGGAATTTCAATCGTACATGCTGTATTAAATGGCGGAGATAATAAATTATCAAGTTCAAACAGTTATAAAAGAGTAATCAGTTACGACCATATTCCTTCCATCGTTTATCAGAAAGAAGCTACTACCAAATCCGTTTTTGCAGATATAAAAATTGACGGAAAACTAGTGGGCTATATACCAGGGGCAGGAGATAAAGTGCCGCTGGCATTACAGGAAATGGGGTATAAAGTGGTGGTACTTTCAGAAAAAGAGATCAAGGCAGGGAAGCTGCATAGCTATGATGCAATTGTAACTGGCGTGAGGGCATACAATATCAATGATTGGATGAATTCTATTTATGATGTGCTGATGGATTATGTGAAGGAGGGTGGTATATTGCTTTGTCAGTATAATACCAGTAACCAGATCGGACCTGTAAAAGCAAAGATTTCGCCATACCCGTTTACCATTAGTCGCAGCCGGGTTACGGATGAAGAAGCAACAGTGAATTTTTTATTGCCCAATCATCCAGCCTTGAATTATCCTAATAAAATTTCGGAAAAAGATTTTGATGGATGGATTCAGGAGCGGAGCATTTACAATGCAGAAAAGGCTGACCCTGCTTACCAGCGAATTTTGAGTATGAAAGATCCTTCCGAAACTGAGCAGGACGGCTCTTTAATTATTGCCAATTATGGAAAGGGAAGATTTGTATACACCGGGTTAGTCTTTTTTCGGGAACTGCCTGCAGGAGTTGCAGGGGCTTATCGTTTGTTTGCCAATCTGATAGCATTACCCGAAAAAGGTAAAAAATAATTCACTTCGTAAAAAGTTAGTTGTATGCGCGATGAAAAATCATATTGGAAAAAATGGTATTTGGGTGTAATCATCGTATTATTATTACAGATGATGGCATATTATTTTATTACGGTTTGCTATCAATAAATTATCGTTGTTTATAGGGAATGGTATAGCGTTTAAGAAAATTTAAAAATAAACAAAGTTTGAGTTCAAATGAGTACAATTGATTGGGTTATATTAATTACTACCCTTTGCGGCATCATTATTTACGGCATGTATAAAAGCCGCGCCACAAAGAATTTGGATGGTTACTTTTTGAGTAATCGTAGTTTGCCCTGGTATATGGTACTGTTGAGTATTATGGGTACACAGGCGAGTGCCGTTACTTTTTTAAGTGCACCTGGTCAGGCCTATTCTGACGGGATGCGTTTTGTGCAATATTATTTCGGCCTGCCCCTGGCGATGATCGTAATCTGTATTTTCTTTGTGCCCGTTTTTAGAAAATTAAAAGTGTATACCGCCTATGAGTTTTTGGAAAATCGTTTTGACCTTAAAACAAGGTCGCTTACTTCTGCCTTATTTTTGATTTCACGCGGCTTATCAACTGGTATTAGTATTTACGCACCTTCCATTATATTGAGTTCTCTTTTAGGCTGGAATATTTATTATACCAATTTGGTGATGGGTGGATTGCTCATTATATATACAATGAGTGGAGGTGCCCGGGCGGTAGCTTATACGCAGCAATTACAATTGATCATTATAATTGCCGGTATGTTTTTAGCAGGGTATATGGTAATTAACCTGCTACCTGCGGGGATGGGTTTTTCGGATGCGGTAAAAGTGGCAGGCAGCCAGGGGAAAATGAATATTATCACCACAGGGTTTACCAATCAGCATTTTGATTGGAAGGATAAATACAATATCTGGAGCGGATTGTTGGGGGGCTTTTTTTTGTCGCTGAGTTATTTTGGGGCCGACCAAAGTCAGGTTGGCCGATACCTTACAGCCAAGTCGGATAAGGAAAGTAAGATTGGATTATTAACCAATGGGTTGGTGAAAGTGCCCATGCAGTTCCTTATTTTATTGGTGGGCATCTTAGTGTTTTCTTTTTATCAGTATCACAAGGCGCCTATTTATTTTGACGAAGCAAAAGTGATTGTTGCAAAAAAAACAGTGTATAAAGATTCGTTGATCAGTTTGGAAAACCAATACAGTTATGCCTTAACTGGCAATAATTCAGCGCTTGCTACTGAACTGCGCGCTCAATTTAAGTCGGTATTAAAAAAGGCAATTCCGGGCGATGATGCCAATGATACCAATTTTATATTTCTTCGTTTTGTGATTGATAATTTACCCAAGGGGCTGGTAGGGTTATTAATTGCTGTTATATTTTTGGCAGCATGGGGTAGTATTGCGGCTGCCTTAAATTCACTTGCCTCCTGCACGGTGGTGGATTTCCATAAAAAATTCATTAATAAAAATTGTACAGAAGCCGTGGATTATAATATTTCAAGGTGGTATACATTTGGCTGGGGTGTGTTTTCAGTAGTGGTAGCCATGTTTGCCTATAATCTGGGCAATAGCCTCATTGAGGCGGTTAATATTTTGGGATCGTTATTTTACGGAGTGATATTGGGAATTTTTTTGGTAGCATTCTGGATCAATTATGTGAAGGGAAATGCTATTTTTATTGCAGCAGTGATATCAGAGTTATTGGTAATTCTAATCTATAACCTCAATCTGGTTTCCTTTTTATGGTTGAATGTGATTGGGGTAGTATTGGTAATCTTCTTTGGAGTGTTGATACAATTGATTTTGCCTGCTAAAAGGAAAATCGGAACATAAATTATCAGGCAATCAAAATGGTAAATGAATTGAAGGTACTTGTTGATTATTGCTGATTTGATTTTCTTTTTAATTCCTTTTGTAGCTGTTCATTCATTTTAACATAGTCTATGTTTTTTGCCTGCTTCGCAAGTTCCAGCGATAGTCGGGAGCTTTCCATCGCTTCTGTTGTGAAGCCCATTTCTTTTTGAATCTTGGCTTTGTATAAATACATCCAATATGCTTTTGGATAGGCATCGGTTGCTTTATTTGCATTTTCTAGCGCCTTGCTTAGGTTCCTATCGTACTCATAAAAAAATTGTGCCGCTTCCCAAAATGGTTTTTTATCAGTGAGCATTGCGGCATCAATTTGGTTGCGAATTTTTTCATTCAGGTTAGTCGTAATTGGAATGGTGATCAATTTCTTTTCCCAATGCAACTGTAATTCACAACTCGTTGGCTCAACGTCTGTAAATTGAAAGGTCAATAGTTCAGCCTTTTCTTTTGTATGGGTTGGAGCTACTTTAAAGCGAATCACATCCATTGATTCCTTATAATCTTCTGTGCCTTTGTTGGAAATCCCTTTGTTTAAGATGATTTCCCAGTTTTCTTCTCCGGGAATGGTGTATAGGGCATATTTGCCTGAATCAATCTTTTTTCCAAAAATTTCAACAGGCTCCGAAAAAAATAATTTTGCAGGAGTATTTGCGCTGGTGTTCCACAATTTACCATAGGCAACCAAGTCTCCGAAAACCCTTCTGCCTTTTGCTCCGGATCGAGTGTAGCTAAGCTCAATATTACCGAGGCCGAACGCTTGTTTAATGGTTTGAGAGGGGGAAGGAGAGGGGAGTCGAACCTGAGCTTGGAGCGTATTGATAATAAACAATGCCATGTAAAAAAGGAGTATTTTTTTCATGTGAATCTTTTTATTTTTTTTGAAGCCCATTTGATTGAAAGTTCATCGAATTCGATTTTTATTTCTTTCAGTTGTTATAATGTACAAACAGAAGCTATTTTCTTGCGAGTAAGTTCAATACAAATTTAAGGGATTGCATTTTGAGCCAGTTAAATCAATTGTAAAAATTGGCTATTCGAAATACACCTTCACTGTTTGGTAAAAGAGTCGATTATTAAGGTACTGGTGTTGGGGTTGGTTTTGTTTTTCCGAAAATCCTTGCAAACCAAAAAGGCCAGCGGCATTTCCTTTGTTGATGGCAATTTCAAGATAGTCTGCAGAATTAAATAGGGCTAATTTTTCACCTTCTTGTACATCTGCGTAGGTATCACATATTTTTTCAATGATCTCGTCTCTTTTAAAAACAATTTTAAAGCTTCGGCCTTTTCGTTGTTCTTCAAAATCTTCACGGGTAATATTAACAATTACGTTTTCGAAATTATCAATAAAAATAATCTGGCCTTCCATCCAATTGGCACCTAGTAGAGGCCGTAAAGGATTTTTTACCTGGATGGAAACGGAGCTATCTCCAATTTGATCCAGCGTTTTACCACTCAAAATATCATTAAAAGCCTTTGCGAAAATAGTGGTGCAGTAGAGGGTGTTTTTTCTTTTATTTTTTTCAAGTGCAAGTGCCACCACTTTTTGTGGAATTTCTTCCAGTATCATGGTGAGCAATCCATTGTCACCACATCCGATATATTGTCCATTATGTTCAGCCAGCAGCATGTGTTCGGGCTTTTCGTCAAACAAGTTCACCAGAATTAGGTGACAGGTGCCTACAGGAAAATTTTTTATGGCATTTCTACACACATAGGCTGCCTGAGGGTAGTTGAATGGGGATATTTGGTGGGAGATATCCACCAGTGTAAAAAAGTCACTTGCCTGTAACAACTGCCCTTTTACTGCCCCAGCAAGGAAATCATGCTGGCCAATATCAGAAGTAAGTGTTAGAATCGGCATTTTTGTAATGGATGTTTGGTTGGATTTACTATTGTGGAATAGTAAAACGAAATTAAATTGGTTTGATCCGTTCGTTTAAAGCTTTGCTATTGACTGATCGGCGCTTCCCATTGATTTGAATAATTATTTAAAATTAGTGGTTATATAGTATTAATTATTGTCCTATTTAACCAATTCTCCGTTTTTATAGAAGAATTTCCTTACTAGTTTGTCTGTAAGGGAAGGGAAAAATTTATTCATAAAAACGGTTTGCAAGCCGCTAAAGGAAAGCACCAGGGTTCTTTTCTTTTTTTCAATGGCTTTGATAATATGGTTGGCGCAATCCTGAGAGCTCATGAGGTCTCTTTCATTCAGGGGACTTTCTCCTTGCGCATATCCCTTGCTGTTCAGAGCTGCATTGCGGATATTGCTACGGGTAAAACCCGGGCAAACCCACATTACATTTACACCGCTATCCAATAATTCTGTTCGAATAGCCTCCAGCCAGCCATTAACGGCAAATTTCGATGCGGAATACCCGCTTCTTCCGGGAAGGCCACGGTACCCTGCAATGGATGAAACGCCAACAATGGTCCCTTTTCTTTTGATGATGGAGTCGAGTGCAAGTTTGGTGCAATATACTGTACCAAAAAAATTGACATCCATTACTTTTTTTATTACCCCTACCTCAGCATCTGTTAGCAGGGCCCTCATGCTGATACCTGCATTATTAATAAGAATGTCGATGCCACCAAAGGTTTCAATGGTAGAATCGATAAAATTTTTGCAATCATCATAGCGGCTCACGTCTGCAACCATGGTATGGAGCAGTTGGTTGGAATATTGCACCTGGAGGCTATATAATTTATCTTGGTTTCGGCCGCAAGTAGCAATTTTGGCACCCAAAGGGATCAAAGCATCTACTAATGCCTTTCCAATTCCTTCACTTCCTCCGGTAATGGCAATCACTTTATTTTTAAAAAACTCACTCATATGATAAATTATTAGCAAAAATAAGCGACTTCATCGGCTGTTTATCAATAATCTTAATAAAATTGTATAACTATGGGTGAAAGATCTTTAAAAAACTTTGGCACTAAATGTTTTTACCCTATTTTTGCACTCCAAAATAAAACTCCGACATTCTTTGGGAGGGTTTAAAGAAATGAAGTTTTGAATTGGTAGCTCAGTTGGTAGAGCAATACACTTTTAATGTATGGGTCCTGGGTTCGAGTCCCAGCCAGTTCACGAGGTTATTCCAAAGAATAACAAATGGATTACAAAATAATACAAAAGCCGGCCAGCGATGGACGGCTTTTGTATTTGGATCTCGTTGTTTTTTCTATAAAAAATGCAGGCAATTATTGAGCGCTGAATTTTCAGCCATTCATTAAATGGTCTCTAGATTTAAGTGTAATCCCTATAAATAATATATAATTTGGGATTTAAATCACTGAAAATGTATTGTATTGGGTGATTCCCTTAAATGGCGTGCTTTTTTTTTGCATTAATGTAAAGGTTGATTGCCATAAAACCATGCAATTAGCATGTTGAATTGTTTTATTATCTTCGTTAAATGTCCCCCTTATCTACTATAAAGGAAGTTCTTCATAAAATGAAGCCCGAACTGGCTAGCAAATACCATGTTAGTTCCATTGGTTTATTTGGCTCGGTGCTTAGGGATGATTTTACCCCCACCAGTGATATAGACATCATTGTTGATTTCAGCGAGCCAATTGGAATTGCATTTATAGATCTCGCAGAATTGATAGAGAAAAGATTAAACAAAACCGTCGATTTGGTCTCTAAAAAGGGTGTCAAAAAAAAATATTTTTCTGAAATTGAAGCAGAAATTATTTATGTCTAAGCGAAATCCAAAATTACTGATCGAAGATATTTTAGAAAGCAGCAACAAAATACTGACTTACACCAATGGTATGTCATTTGAAGATTTCATCATTGATAGCAAAACCGTTGATGCTGTTATCAGAAATTTTGAAATCATTGGCGAAGCTGCAAATAGGTTGCCGGATGACTTCAAGGATTTATATCCAGCAATAGACTGGTACAAAATCAGGGGTTTTAGAAATAGAATTGTTCATGACTATATGGGCATTGATTACAGCATTGTATGGGAAATAAGAAACAATTTCCTGTATAATTTAAATGACAGTTTGAGCGAAATCGAATTCTAAAAGTGATTTCGATAAAAATGCTTTTATCTCATTCGGAGCTGCCAAAATTTAGAAGAAACGAACAGTTATTTGTTGGTCATTAATAATGCAATACCAACTCAATATCTTCCCTTAAAAAGTTCGTACCGCAGCTAGCTAAATTCACGAAACCTCACAGAAATGTGAGGCTTTTTTTATGTATCTTAACCGAAACCTACAATATATTAAAAGGGTTTCTTTTATGCCATTTACGTATATACTTTTCTCAGAAAAAGTAAACAAGTATTATATCGGAGCCTGTATCGACCTTGAGCGTCGTTTGCATGAGCATAATATCGGCCATTCAAAGTTTACTTCAACCGGAATTCCCTGGCAACTCAAATATGAGGAGGAGTTTGCAACAGTTCAGGAAGCAAAACGAAGAGAACTTGCCATTAAGAAAATGAAATCCAGAAAGTATATTGAAAATTTGATAGGCTAGCTCAGTCAAAGGCAAAAAAGCCCTTAAAAGCTTTTTTCGCATTTTTTTTAAATTGTACTTATCTGTTGAACTCAGCGATTATTATCATTTAAATTGAATAAACAAGAGTAACCATTGGTAGTATTTTAAAAAAATAGTTATATTTTATTTGTTTATATTGATTTTAATTAATTATGTTCGTTCTCCGTTATTAAAGTA
>CANIMM010000113.1 GCA_947468255.1 Chitinophagaceae bacterium
GGGCCGAAATGTATCGTACCCCCAATTTTCTTTTAAAATTTGGTGGATGGAAATTTGTGTCAAAACGAAAATTTAGTAAAATTCATTCTTGGCCGTACAATTTTTAGTGAACAGTAGGCAGAAAGATGCAAAATAAGCTATAAAACCAAGGGGAGTTTTAAAATAGGCCAATATTCTAAAAATCTATTGCCGATTCGCCTACCCCGAAAACCGCTTTCAGCCCTTTCGGGCTTAGATATGAATTTTGAATTCAAAGAACCCCCAAACAGCCGTGTAAACGTTTTTATCAGTTGGCTTAATTCGGGGGGGATTTACTTAAAATAATTGTGTTTAAAAAATAGAGCTTAATAAGTAACTAATTCAGCAATAAAAGGTAAAAAAAATGATTTGAATTTGGTTGGGTAAATTGTAAATACTACCTTGACCTTTCAAAACTAATTTGCTATACCTAAACAAAAATTTTCGTATGAAAAAAGAATCAAAAAGCAAGGTTAAAAACCCAAGGCGCGATTTTATTCGCAATGCTGCTTTGACTGCAGCAGGTTTTTATATTGTACCACGCCATGTGTTGGGCCGAGGATTTACAGCCCCTAGTGACACCCTCTACATTGCTACCATTGGTGCAGGAGGAAAAGGAGCCAGTGATGTCGCTGGTTTTATGAGAAGATGGGATGAGGAAAAGAAGGCATTTGTACCACAAGAGAAAGCGAAAATTGCTTTTCTCTGTGATGTAGATCAGTTGCAAGGTGCAGCTACTTTCAAAAGGTATCCGGACGCTAAGGTGTACGAAGACTGGAGAGAGCTGATGGAAAAGGAACACAAAAATTTTGATGCCGTTTCTGTATCAACACCGGATCATACCCATGCTGTTGCTGCTTCTGCTGCAATAACGCATGGCAAACATATCTGGGTACAAAAACCAATGACGCATGATATTTATGAGGCGCGTGTGCTTGCACAACTTGCCCGCGAACATAAAGTGGTAAGCCAGATGGGTAACCAAGGCTCATCCAATGATGGTGTACGCCAAATGAGAGAGTGGTTTGAGGCCGGTCTTATTGGTGATGTAACGGATGTTTATTGCTATACAAACCGCCCGGTTTGGCCTCAAGGAGGCATGAAATGGCCAACTAAAACTGGGACGGCTCCAAGCACATTTAACTGGGATCTTTGGCAGAGTTCTGCTAAGGCAAAGCCTTTTCCTTCTGGCCGTACAGGTCAGCAGCGTAACGGAATGACTCCAGGTCTTTCTTACGATGATGCTTTCCACGTAGCTCCTTTCGATTGGCGCGGTTGGTGGGATTACGGAACCGGTGTAATTGGTGATATGGGTGCCCATATCCTAGAAGCACCAATGACCGTTTTGAACCTTGGATTTGTAAATGCGGTACAAACAAGTTTAGGTAATCCAAGTATGGGATTAAAGCAGGAAGAATTTCCAGACGCCTGTCCTCCATCAAGCAATACCATCTTAACTTTTGCGAATCCTAAGAAAGGCAAGCACGGTAAAGCACTTCCAAATATTAAGATCCATTGGATGGACGGAGGATTAACCCCTCCAAGGCCTGAAGAAATGGAACCTACAGATACGCTGGCGCTAAGTGATGGTAGCGGAATGATCTTTATCGGTACCAAAGGTAAAATGATCGCTGGTTGCTATTCTGCAGGAGCAAGACTTTTACCTGTTTCACGTATGGAAGAAGAATCTATCAAGAAGCTATCCATTAAATATCCAAGGGTACCCGGAGGTGCCGAAGCTCACTATCAACAATGGGTAGAAGCTTGTTTGCAAGGATATGGAAAAGGAGAAACTAGTTCTCCTTTTGATAAAGCTGCAATGGTAGTTGAAAATATGCTGGTAGCTAATTTGGCTATCCGCGGTTATAACTTAGAAAGAGCAGCTAGTTCAACTGTTGCTGCGGCATCAACTGCTCCTGCAGCTGCTGGTACGCAACGTAACATGCCTGCTAGAAAAGTATTTCCTGCTCGTAACATTACTTTATTATGGGATCATGATCAAATGAAGATCACGAACTGTGACGAGGTGAATCAATACGTTAAACGCGAATACAGAGAAGGCTTCGGTCTTAGCGGTGTTTAATTATTCACTTTTACATTATCAAAGAGGCAACCTAAATAGGTTGCCTCTTTTTTTGAGCTGTTGATAAAGCACTTAATACCATTTCATCAAGATTGTATTTGTTTGTAACTTCAATTTTTTATTATAATTAAGAGAAGAAAAAATGAAAAATAGCAAAGTAATTCTATTCTTGTTTTTATTTGGCATTAGCAATCATATTATAGCCCAACCAATAGAGCGATTGGTAAAAGTTATTGTTGCAGCAGATCATTCTGATTGGACTTACAAAAAAGGCGAGAAAGTAAAGTTTACCATATCCGTTTTTAAAAATGGCAATTTAGTAAAGGATGCCAAGATTCGCTATGAAATTGGCCCCGAAAAACAAAGTCCAATTAAAAAAGAAGTAATAACACTAGCAACAGGAACTCAAACGATCGATGCGGGCACTATGCAAGTGCCAGGATTTTTAAGATGTGTAGCCATTGCTGAAGTAGATAATAAAGAGTATCGTAATTTAAGTACTGCAGGGTTTGATCCACTTCAAATTGTTCCAACGGTTGAAAATCCAACTGATTTTGATGGTTTTTGGAATACCGCTTTAGCTGAACTTGCTACAATTCCCATGGATGCAAAAATGACTTTGATGCCAGAAAGGTGCACAGAAAAAGTAAATGTATATCATGTCAATCTTCAAAATTATAAAGTAGGGACAAGGCTATATGGTATTTTGTGTGTGCCTAAAAAAGAAGGTAAATATCCTGCATTGTTACAAGTGCCAGGAGCAGGTGTTAGAGCCTATCTCGGCGATATTGCGAATGCTGAAAAGGGGGTCATCACTTTGCAAATTGGCATTCATGGCATTCCTGTGAATATGGATCCATCGGTTTATCTTGATTTGGGAGCTGGTATTTTAAATGGATATTTCAATTATAATTTGGATGATCGCGATAGGTTTTTTTATAAGCGAGTTTATTTGGGTTGTGTAAGAGCGAATGATTTTTTAACTAGTCTGCCACAATTTGATGGAGTGAATTTAGCAGTTACTGGAGGAAGTCAAGGCGGGGCATTGTCCATAGTTACAGCGGCGCTGGATATTAGAGTAAAAAGTTTAGGGGCTTTCTATCCTGCTTTATGTGATGTGACAGGATATTTGAATGGGCGAGCAGGTGGTTGGCCGCATTACTTTGACAAAGCAAACAGCGAATATAATAATACCAATGAAAAATTAAAAACACTTGGATATTATGATGTGGTAAATTTTGCAAAAAGAGTTAAAGTACCTGGTTTTTATTCATGGGGCTTCAATGATGAAACCTGTCCTCCAACTTCAATGTATTCGGCGTATAATTCCATAACAGCTCCAAAAGAATTATTGGTAGCGCTTGAAACTGGCCATTGGACCTTTCCTGAACAAAATGAAAAAATGACCAGTTGGCTGCTAGCGAAATTAAAAAGCAAGTAAAATATGGATTGATGGAATGGAGGTTTTGAAATCAATATGAATCCGAAAATCAATTTAGAGACTGTCATTTTCAGACAGTCTCTAAATTTACCCATCATCAGTTTCCTTCTTTTATTAATTGGAGAATAACTTTTTCTCTGCCTTGTCTGATTTCTGCAAAGTATACTCCTTTGGCATAATGATTTCCAATTTGCAATGTGCTATTTGCCTGAATATTTGTTCGTTTTTCAATCATTCTTCCAGCAACATCTATAACCTTAATTGTGATACTTTCTTTTTTGTTACTTTTCAACTCAAGCGTAAAATAATTAACGGATGGATTTGGAATTGCTTTCGCAATAAGGGTAACCGGTTTTTGAATATCTTCAGACTTGGTTAGTGAGTTTGAAATGATTGGCAGCGTTACTGTTAAGGAATTGTCATCTGCACGTTTTACAGTAACGATTGTATTACAGGTTGATATAAGGTTACTTTCATCAGTTGCCTTCCATGTTATGGTAGTAGTACCAATATTCAATTTTACATTTTCCAGTGAAGTGTTTTTAGATTTATAAGGGACAACTGTTGCTCCAGACAAACTGTATATCAAAGATAGATGCCCACAATTGTCTGAGGCTGTTGCATCAAACTCTTTACCTGATACAGTGTAAGTTGAATACCGGACAGTTCTTGCGGCAGCTGGCTTACAATCAATTGTCGGATTTTGATTATCAGTAATTTTTATCAGGAACGTTTTTAAACTGGTTCCGCAGGTGTTATTTGCTATTACCCTTATACTGGTAGATCCCACGGGGAATTTATAAGGAGAAGTAATTATTTTGTCACCAATCTTATACAATACTGTTGGGGTTGGTATACCTGTTACAGTAACATTTGAACCAAATGATACAGATGCGTTGCAATCGTTCAATGTGGCTGAAACTATGATATTAGCTGCTGTAATTATGGGGGCTTTATTTGGTGCTGCATTTCCAAAACCTGCTGCACTGGTGCAACCATTCTGGGTTAGAGTTACAGAATATGTGCCCGGTTGATATACAGTAATGGAAGATCTAGTAGAACCGTTGCTCCATAATAAGGGGCCTGGTGATGTGGTAGATAATGTTGAACTTCCACAGTAATTGTCTACTTTCACTATCGGTGTGGAAGGAAGGGCTTTGGGTGCTGCAATAGCAGCCCCTGCAGTACTTACGCAACCTGCTACAGTTTGAGTAACCGTGTAAGTACCTGCTGTGATTACTGTGATGGAGGAACTGGCAGCACCTGTACTCCATAAAATTGTTCCTGCAGCTAATGTTGATAATATTGAATTGCCACAGTTGTTCACTACGTTTATTTCCGGCATTGATGGAGATTCTTTAGGCGCTGCAGTGCCGGAACCTGCTGCACTGGTAGAGCCGTTTACAGTTTGTGTAACAGTGTAAGAGCCTGCAGTAGTTACCGTAATTGATGAGGTAGTTTCACCTGTATTCCAAAGTAAACTGCCTGATGCTGTGGTAGATAATACTGAATTACCACAATTGTTCACCACGTTTACTTCCGGGGTTGATGGGGTTTCTTTAGGCGCTGCAATTCCTGAACCTGCTGCACTGGTGCAACCATTTACGGTTTGTGTAACAGTGAAGGTGCCCGCAGTGGTTACCGTAATTGATGAAGTAGTTTCACCTGTATTCCAAACTAAACTGCCGGATGCTGTTGTAGACAATACGGAATTGCCATAATTGTTTTCTACGTTTACAACCGGTGTTGATGGAGATGCTATTGGCGCTGCAGTTCCTGAAGCTGCTGCACTGGTGCAACCATCTATGGTTTGCGTAACCGTGTAAATTCCGGCAGTAATGACTGTTATAGTTGCAGTAGTTTCACCGGTACTCCAAAGTAAATTACCAATGGGTCTTGCAGTTACGATTGATCTGGCTATTGTTGATAATACTGAATTGCCACAGTTGTTAACTACGTTCACATCCGGTTTTGCAGGTGTTGGATTTATTGTGAAGGTAAATGTTTTTGCAGTTCCGGTACAGCCATTATAGTCCGGAGTAACCCTAATGTTGGCAATCTGAGCAATGGAATTAGTATTGATTGCAGTAAAGGATACGATGTTGCCAGTTCCACTTGAGGCAAGGCCAATGCTTGTATTATCATTTGTCCAGCTATAGGTTGTGTCAATTTCCCCACCTGCAAATTCAATAGCTGATGTAGCAATACCATTACAAACTATTTGATTTGTAGGAGTATTCATGGCGGGTGTTGGATTTACATTTACAACTACCGCATCTGATGTTGCACTACAACCATCATTATTGGTTATGGTAACTGTATAGCTGCCGCTGCTAGTTACGGTTATTGTTGGAGTGGTTTCTCCGGTCGACCATAAATAGGTATAACCTAAGTCAAATTCCCATAAATCGTTTTTATAAATTGAAGAATCAATTCCAGTTCCTATATACCCTTTATTACCAATACTGAAGCCTGTGGCAAAGCCTCGGGATGAACCACCAAAGTTGGTTTTTTGTATCCAAGTATTAGCATTGGGGTCAAATTCCCAGAAATCATTTTTATATACTCCCGCTCTAGGATCAAGCCCCGTTCCAATATATCCTTTATTGCCAATGTTTAAACCTAAAGAGAAACCACGTATTGTGCCACCGAAGTAGGCCTTTTGTGTCCAGGCATTGGAAGAAGGATCATATTCCCAAAGATCATTTGCATAGCCTCCAGCAGCTCCCCCAAATCCCAGATACCCTTTATTACCAATACTAAAGCTGATAGCTTCATAGCGACTCGAAAAAAAATCGGCTTTTTGCGTCCAGGCATTGGAAGAAGGGTCGTATTCCCAGAAATCACTTGTATAACCTGTAAGTGGATCAAAACCTGTTCCTAAATAGCCTTTACTACCAATGCTAAACCCTTTGGCACCTTCGCGAGCCGAGCCACCAAAGCTGGCCTTTTGTATCCATTCATTGGTAGTTGGGTCATATTCCCAGAAATCTTTTTTTGCTCCTGTACTGAGATCTGATCCAGTTCCCATATAGCCTTTGCTCCCAATGCTGAAACCGGTTGCATGCCAACGTACTCCCCCACCAAAGTTGGCCTTTTGTGTCCAGGCATTGGAGGTCGGATCATATTCCCAAAAATCATTTCGACAAGCAGCCCCATCAAGCCCGGTTCCTAGATACCCTTTATTTCCAATACTGAAGCTTACAGCATTTTGGCGCCCAAGACTTCCCAAATTGGCTTTTTGTGTCCAGGTACCACTACCTCCACTTGCATTGGCAGTCAAAACAACATTGCTACCCTCACAAAAACTAGTCGGGCCTCCGGCTGTGATGGTTGCCGTACAGGATTGGCTAATCACATTTTGCAATCCGCTTAAAGTCATTAGCAGTAGTAAAAAAGTTTTCATAATTTATAATTTGATGTGTAAAGAATCCATTTCCTTTTGTGTAATGGTGGGAGGCATGATGTTGCGGCTGATTTTATCAATAACCAGTCTGGCCACTTTTTCTGCAGCTGCTTTTTTTGTAAATCCTTTATTGCCGGGTAATCCGGGTATGGACGGCTGGTGTATCATCAGTCGGTTATGATCAAAAATGTCGTATCCGAAACTGTTTTCCAGGGCGTTGATCACTTGATACCTAAGGTTGCTTTGTTCGGCCTTGCCCACTGTTGTATTTTTTACCTGTTCCGTTTTACTTTGTGCTATAACTGTATTGCAAGCAAATAAAAAGTAAAAGAAAATCCATGCAGGGCCAGTTTCTTTAAAATTTTTTGGGGAGTAAAAATTGTGTAGTATACATTTTTTCATAAATGACATATTATGCCTGTTAAAACAAGGGTTGTTGTTTTTTAATGATGTGATTGGTAAGGCTTTTTTTGAATGGTACAGGGAAATTATTTGCCCAAGAAATCAAAAGAGTTATTAACTCTGAAGATGACTCATGTCATAAATAATATCAATGAATGGAGGCAGGGTAGTTGCCTATCTTTAATTATGTACAAAAATAAAAGAAATGGATGCATGTAAAATGACAGTCATCAAGATTGGAGTTGATTGATATCACAGAGATGAAAAATCATATCAGCCTATATTGTTTTTAATTTTCTTCTTTTATTATTGAGTGTAAGTATTGTACTAGATGGTTATCTTTCTTTATCGGCAAATCGGTTTTTAAAAATTTGCGTGAGATGGATAAAAAACGCGGGGTATGATCTAAAGATTACAACCAATCAAGGATAATGGATACTATATGAAAATAGGATCAAGTAATAATTACTTTACTAGTTATAGCATCCCATCGTTGGCGAAATTTAATCGGGAGAAGCTGAATCGGCTGCTGCTGAATTTTCTTTTGGCGGGTCAGATTCATCTTTGATTTCAGAAGGGGATTTCCCTTTTAGCTTTGCTTCTTCAAAAGACTTTTGTATAATCGCCTTCATTTCTTTTAATTCTTCAGGAGATAGAAAATGGTCATCTTCTATTTTATTAGTCAACTCATCCATTGCATTTACTTTTTAAATGTAAAAAAATAGCAACATGGGGACGATTCAAAACGATATGCAAATATACCCATTTTACAGTACTTTTTTATAGTTTAGCCGGATAGAATTAATAGCCAATACCACATCGCTAAACCCCATTGCCAGCGCTGCAATGCCAGGATGCAATAAGCCCATGGCTGCAATAGGGATGGCTACAATATTGTAGATAAAGGCCCAGAATAAATTTTGTTGAATGGTAATAAAAGTATGTTTACCCAAACCAAGCGCCAGTGGTAAATGCTGGATGCCCTTGTTCATGAGTACTACCTGTGCACTTTGCATGGCCAGCTGCGTAGCGTCGCTCATAGAGATGCCAATGGTAGCTTTTGCCAGCGCTGGCGCATCATTGATACCATCGCCTACCATGGCTGCCGGGGCCTGCTCATTTAATTGCGCCACAATGGATAATTTTTCTTCTGGCAATTTTTCTGCAAAAATTTGAGTGATCCCTAGCATGTCGGCCACCCGCTTGGTTCTTTCAAAAGAATCGCCGCTTAATACAATGGTTTGAATATTTTTGGATTGAAGAAAGGATACTACTTCAACAGCCTCTTGTCGAATGGTATCTTCCAGATCTATCCAGCCGGCAAGGGACTCATTGATGAGCAGGTAAGCGGTATGCGTAAAATCGTTGGTCAGCGCTGCTGCTATTTTATGTGATCCCAGCTGGTATCGATTTCCCTCGGCATCTTCGGCTTTCATTCCAATGCCTTTTACCTCTTCAATTTTTTTCCACTGAATGGCATTGTTGATTTTCCATTCGCTGCCAATGGCTTTTGCTATGGGGTGATTGGAATATTTTTCAAGCGAAAAAACGATGCGTTTAAATTCTTCATCGGGAAGGGTATTGTTTTTAAAACCAGCAATCACAAACTGCCCCATCGTTAGGGTGCCTGTTTTATCAAAAATTACTGTTTTGATATTTTTAAATAATTCCAAGGCTTTTGCATTTCGAAAAAGGATGCCATTTTTGGCTGCCCTTCCCAAGCCCACGGCGATGGCGGCAGGAGTGGCAAGTCCCATGGCACAGGGGCAACTGATTACCAATACAGCAATACTTCTCATCAATGAATCGGCTGCGGTAAC
>CANIMM010000114.1 GCA_947468255.1 Chitinophagaceae bacterium
AATGGATGCTTTAAAAAGAAGTTACCTAAATTCATTTCAAATTGCATCAATGGCAATAATTGTTGACCCACTTGATAACGAAGCAATAGCATTTTACAATCATTTTGGTTTTATTGAACTACCAGACAGTGGTAAGATGTTTTTACCTATGTCTCAATTAGAACAAATTTTTATTAGTTAAAACTGTTGTATCAAATTATAATATTCAACACTCCTCTTAATTTGATAAAAAGGGAGTGTTTCCATTAATGCTTTAACCTGCTCCTCATCTTTATCTTTAAAAACTAGTACTGCGCCATTTTTAGTTTGTCTCAAAAATAAGTGTTCTAAAAAACCTTGCGCTTTCCAGCCAGCCACTACTTCTTGTTCTTGCTTTAAAATTTCAGAAAAATTACTTGGGAGATTTTCCATGTCTAGGGTTAATATGACTTGTACTCTGTTCATTGTATATGTTTTTAATTATTGGTTATTAAAAAAAGGGTAATCTATATATCCCGCATCTTTCCCACCATACATTGTTGCTCTATCTGCTTCATTAAGTGGTGCATTTAATTCAAAACGTCTTGGCAAATCAGGATTCGCTAAAAACAATGTGCCATAAGAAATAATTTGAGCAGTCCCTTTTTCTAATTCAGCTTCGCCTGTTGCTTTAGTATAACCGCAATTCGCAATTACAGTATGTTTAGAAAGTTTACCAAATGTGTCAATTGAGTTTAAAGGATAATGAGGAAATTTATCAGCTGGGAATGGCACATTCATTAAATGTATATAAGCTAATGGCATATTGTTAAGTTCATTAATTAAGGAACTAAATTGTGTTACAAGATTTTGATGTGTGATATTATTGTAAGTACTAGTCGGTGATAATCTAATGGCAACCTTGTCACTTCCTATAGCATCAATGATTGCTTGCATAACTTCTAACACAAATCTATTTCTGTTTTCATCATTTCCGCCATATTGATCATCCCGTTGATTAGATCCATCCGCTAAAAATTGATTTGGCAAGTAGCCAAATGCTGCATGTAATTCAATACCGTCAAAACCTGCCTCTATTGCGTTTAATGCTGCCTGTTTATAGTCAGTTATAATTTGCTCGATATCTTTAATACTCAAAGTTTGTGGTGTCTCATAGTCTTTCAAGCCCTCCATTGTAAAATGTTGTTGCCCAATAATACCAATAGAAGATGGCGCAAATGGAACTGCTCCATTTTTCACTAATGAGTGTCCAACTCTACCGGTATGCCATAGTTGCGCGTATATAACGCCTCCATTATCATGAACCGCCTCTGTTACTTTTTTCCAAGCAGCAATCTGTTCTCGCATATAGACTCCTGGAGTGAAGGGACTTCCAATAGCTTGTTCAGAAATATTAATGGCTTCACTAATAATTAAACCTGCACTAACTCTTTGTGTATAATACAATATAGTAGATTCACCAACCACACCTTTAATGTCGGCTCGAGACCTTGTCATAGGGGCCATTGCCATTTTATTTTTTAATGTTTTATTTCCAAGTTTAACTGTTTCTAATAATTTCATTTTTTAAGATTTAAGTGGTAATATTACACCCATTACTTTACATTTTATAGTAGTTACACTTATGTAAAGTAGTAACCTACAGTAAAGTAATGAATAGAATCAACGCATTATGGATAAAAAAAAATCAAAAATATCTGAGCAAACTTGTAGTTTAAGAGAGGTATTAGAAATTATAGGGGGTAAATGGGCAATGCCAATTATTTATACGCTTTCAAAAGGCAAGCTGCGTTTTAACGAACTTGAAAAAAGTATTGAAGGTATCAATACAAGAATGCTAGTTAAGGAATTAAAAAATATGGAAGCTAATGGGATTATTACAAGAAGCGTTTTTGCAACTGTCCCACCCACTGTTGAATATACTTTAACTAAAAAAGGACATAAACTTATTCCTAGTATTACAGCATTGCACAATTGGGGGAAAGAGTTTTCAGTTTAAAATATCCCGGCCAGATTCCGGGCCAAGTTTTCACCAAAAAAGGGTTAAAAGAGGTGAAACAGAAGAAATATAAATCTATTTCAATCTTGTATCTTATTGATTATCAATAAAAGAAAAGGAATAGAATACCACCAGAAATCCTCATCATCAGGTGGTCCCTGGTTCGAGCCCAGGTGGGCCCACTTAAATATCAAGCAGTTACGACCGAAAGGGACTAACTGCTTTTTTATTTGCACCAAAATTTGCACCACAGTCTTAGGATGAAGTAGGGGATTATTATTTTATAGCAGCAATAATATTTTTGGAAATAACAAGGACACTTACCTATACTTTAAAATAAAATTTTATAATTAGTTATGGTCATAATCTTCCAAGGTACACAGATGATATGTAAGATCTAGTCAACCATTGCGTTTTAGTAAAACAATTCAATGATTTTTTTATGATAGTGAAAATAAGTCAGGGTCTATTTATAAACATCAAGCATAAGATTTTATTTATTGGTAAAATACCACATCATTTGCTTGATTAAGCTGAGAAAGATATACTGAATTTAATGATGTATTTATGGATAATAGAATATGAACTTGGAGTCGTTTCTAAAAATTTACCCTGTAGGTTGAGAAACTCTTTTAATGTATTCTTGCGTAGACATTCCTTGTATACTTTTAAAAGCAACATGAAAGGTATTATAAGTGATAAAGCCAACTTCAGTAGACAACGACTCTACCGTGTTATTTATTAAATAACCATTTCCTATCAGTTTCGTCGCATCATGCACACGAACAAATTTCTTGTAATCAGAAAATGTTTCTTGGCAATGGTATTTGAATACAAAGCTTACATGATTGGGAGGAATCTTGATATGAGCGGCTATATCATCGGTGGTTAAATCCGGATTTCTGAACAGAGGGGAATGAAAGGAAGCTTCTTCTATCTGGTGGATATATGTTTTTATTTTCGCGTTTAATTTCTCGGCGAGTTTTTCATCCCTGGCCATCTGTATCTTTTGAACCTGCATTTCCGGGCTCCACAATTTGGGCAGTATGAAATGATTGCTGGCTTTTTCTATGTTTTGGTTTAAAAAACCATATCCGTATTGTATTTCCGGAGTCAATATGAATTTTAAAAAAATGAAACACCAGGCTAAGGCGGATACCCAAATTAAATAATGGCTATAGTTAGCGGTTTTATAATAAAAAAGAATGATGAAAAACCTGAACAGGAAAATGAATAAGAACGAGCAAAACAAAAATAATGTCCAGTTGCGAATCAATTTATTTTGTCCTTGAACTATTTTGATATCACTTTTTCTGAACCATACATTTTTATAGAGTAAAACAAATGCTTTTGCCAGATAGAATAATGCTGACAGTATTCCAATCAGAATAAACACCTTTTGAACCAACGTGTTTTTTTCTTGGTCTACGTTATTTGCAATGGTTATTGTTATCGTTAATATAGTTGGTATTATAAAATGCAACAACTTCTTTTTGGTATACTTTTCTTCAAAGATCAAATCTTCAAAGTATAAATAAAAGCAAGGCAAGGCAATCAAAATAACGGAGTCTACAATTAATATAAGATGAACAGGTAAAAGGGCAGCATCGAGTGAGTAGATAAAATGAAGGATATATCGAATGGAGGTATTGTATATTAAAAAAATTAGGTATTTGTTGATGAACGGAGATTGCTTGTCAACCCTTTTGTTGTATATAATGAAAACTGAAATAAAGCCCAGTATGATACAAAGGAATAAGAGTAAAGTATTTAACATTGGATATGTTGATGAATCAATAAATTAGATTGTACCGATCGGGTTATTTCCAGTATTAGATAATAATTCGTGTGCAAGTTACAATTAGCTCCTGCTAAGGAACTGAAAATAGTATAATGATATGTTTGCAATATATATTGAAAAGCATGCAATCCGGCTATTTTCTTTCATAACAATGTAAAATGAGGCTGAATTGGTTCCCCGCGAATTCAAATGACAAGTTCATTTTCTACACTGCATCCCTACTTTTTTAAATTCTGGCTAATCAAAATCAAGCAAAAGGTAATAATTATCTAGCCAGTTCAATTCACAAAAAGGCTTGCAAATTTTTTATCTAATAGAGTACTTGCAATATCTATTGAGATAGATTCGATGAAACTACTTTTTTTAAAGGGTAGCTATTAAGTTAGAATTTTACATTTTAAAAATTGAAAAGCAAATTGTATATGTTTCCGAATTTAAAATCAATTGTCAACTTCAGGAACTTCAGCATTCGGATAATGGGAAAGGATCCTACTTGTAAAACCCTTTTCGGGATTAAAAAACGGGACTCATGAAAAAGCCTTACAAGGCTTAGTAAGGAATCTTAACAGCATTAATAACCACTTATACTATTTAAAAGTACAGTCCTGTTTGGAATCCTCTTATTATGAAAAACAAATTGCCAGTCATTGCATTGAAGGCCCAATCCTCCCTGTCAAGGCCGGGAGCATCGTTCAAACTGTCTTTTGCCGCAGGAAAAAGTCTTTTGTTCTGCCTTTCCTTTTTGTTTTCTGGCTTATTAGCAATGGCACAATCCGCTTCCCCCTCCGTAGTAAATATTGCCGGTCAATCGACTTCCGTTGGCAATTTTCGTTTTGACTGGAGTGTAGGTGAATCTGCCGCCGTTAACACCATGGATAATGACAAGCTCATCATCACCAATGGGCTACTGCAGTTCAATGTAGACAACCAGCCGGAAGTCAATCTTGTTGCCAGCTTTTTGCCCGGCGAAATAAGGGTTTACCCTAACCCGGTAAAAAATACACTGGAGATTAATATACTGCATGCCAACAAGGGCAGGCACCAGATTGAGTTGATGGATGGCAAGGGCGTTAAGATAAAAGAACAGCAATTAAATTATACCGGAATGGGCGCCCTTGAAAAATGGAACCTCAGCGGATTACCTGCAGGACAGTATATTTTAAACATCCGCCAAATGCACCCGGTAAACGGTAGGTTGGTGAAGAAAGGAGCGTATAAAATACTCAAAGTTAATTGATAGTGAATAGTGAATAGTGAATGGTGAATAGTTTTAGCCTAAACCCCTAAACTACTAAACTCGAATTAAAAAGAACCAACACTAAAAATACCCAACTAAACTCGAATATAAAATAACCAATAATAATAAAACGCTACTAAACCATGCATTTAATATCGTATTTAAAAACCAGCGCAGTTATAATTTTAACGCTCTTCGTAATTAGTTTTTCTGCCTATGCACAGGCGCCTAATTTATTGAACTACCAGGGAGTGGCACGAAATGCGGTGGGAAATCCGTTGCCCAACCAAACTATGAACCTTCGGCTATCGGTGCACAATCTTACGGCTTCGGGCGCTACAGTGTATACCGAAACCCGCGTTATTAAAACCAACCTGGGCGGCTTATTTTCCGTGCAGATTGGTAGTGCTGGTAGCATTAGTACTACTGGAACCATCGGCGGTGTAAACTGGCTTTCGGGCGACAAATATTTGCAGGTGGAGATAGACCCCGCATCCAACAATAGTTATTTGAACCTGGGAACCGTTCAATTGGTGAGCGTTCCCTATGCGTTTAATGCGGGTTCGGCAAATAATGCAGCTACTGTTACCACCAACGCCAATCTTACGGGTGCGGTCACCAGTATTGGAAATACAACCAGCCTTGCGGCATCACCGGCCTTGACGGGATTGCCCACGGCGCCAACTGCCGCTCCGGGAACCAGTACCAACCAAATTGCCACCACCGCATTTGTACAAGCCGCTACTTTAACAGGACCAACAGGGGCAAGGGGTATTCAGGGATTGCCGGGCGCAGTCGGTGCAGCAGGTCCGGCCGGCCCGCAAGGTATTCCAGGATTGGCAGGAGCAGACGGAGCAACGGGTGCTCCAGGTCCAATTGGTCCTGCAGGTGCCCAAGGCATAGCGGGAGCAGCAGGTCCAATTGGCCCGGCGGGAGAACAAGGCCCGGAGGGACCGGCAGGTGTAAATGGTGCTCCTGGCGCTACTGGCTCAGTGGCCAATGTGGGTACAATCAATAGCAGCTCAACGGCAAACGGTGCCAGCATCACATCGGGCGTATTGAGTTTGGCTCCGGCAGATGGTACGAATGGTGGAATTGTAACGAATGCTGCGCAAACATTTGCGGGAGAAAAAACATTTAGCAGCAACATCAACGGATCCATCAGCGGCAATGCAGCCACTGCTTCAAAATTAGCTGCATCAAAAAATATCAATGGAGTAGCCTTTGATGGTAGCTCAGATATTACGGTTACTGCAATATCAGATGCCGGCACTCTAACTGGCACAACCTTAAATTCAACGGTAACCAATTCAAGTTTGAATACTGTAGGAACAATCAATAGTGGTGTTTGGAGTGGTACCGCAGTAGCTGTGGCTAATGGCGGAACGGGACTGACAACTGCTGGAACAGTTAACCAGGTATTGACATCCACTGGATCCGGCACCTTAACATGGACAACTGTCGGTGGAGGTGTAACTCCAGTAGCTAATGGCGGAACAGGTGAAACTACGGTAAATGGCATTTTAAGTACTCTAGGATTTAAGGGTAATAATATTGCAATTGGTAGCGGGGCAGGCACGGTAGGTTTAAGTGATAATGCATATACAATTGCTATTGGTGGTGATGCAGGAAAGACCAGCCAAGGTCAATCTTCCATTGGAATTGGGTATTATGCTGGAAACGAGAGCCAAGGAATAAATTCTTTGGCTATTGGTGGCAATGCAGGTCGAGGTAGTCAGGGGGTGGATGCGGTTGCTGTAGGTAGTGCAGCAGGTGCATATGGCCAAGGAGCCCAATCGGTGGCTATTGGTTCACAGGCTGGAACTATTGGACAAGGTAATTGGGGAGTGGGAGCGGTTGCTATAGGCTATAGTGCAGGTAATACTGCCCAAGGAGCCAATTCGGTGGCTATTGGTTCATACGCTGGAAATTTATCACAAGCTCCCAATAGTATTGCAATCAATGCAACAGGTGCAGCATTGAATACTTCAAATGCTGGATTTTATGTGGACCCAATAAGAAGCATTAGTGATAATACATCGAAAATATTATTGTATAATCCCACCACAAAAGAAATAACTTCAACTGATAATTTCGGCTCAATAATTACTACCAAGACAGCTACTCTTCCTGACCCATTTGATTTTGGAGGTACAATATACTCTTCTAATTCACAATTTAATTTAACATCTGCTCAAAATTTAGCAAATGGGGTTAATGTATTATCATCCAATACGAATGGTATCGCCAATGTGGGTATAGGTGTAAATGTATTATCATCCAATACTACTGGAACTGCCAATACGGCTGTTGGTTTTAAAGCTTTAAATTCCAATACAACTGGTAAAGTTAATAGTGCATTTGGTGCCTACGCCTTATACAACAATACAACTGGAAGTAATAATGCTGTATTTGGAAGTAGTGCAATGATTTCAAATACAGCAGGATCGTTTAACGCTGCTTTTGGTGAATGGGCCTTGTTAAATAACACTACTGGGAATTATAATACAGCAAATGGGGTAAATTCATTAGTTTTTAACACCATAGGGTCTAATAACACAGCAAATGGGGCTAATTCACTTTTAAATAACACCATAGGGTCTGATAACACTGCAAATGGAGCTAATTCACTTGTAAGTAACACCGAAGGTTCTAGTAATACAGCAAATGGTCGACTTTCACTTCGTAATAACACTTTAGGGAATTATAATACAGCAAGTGGTGCCTATTCACTTCGTAGTAACACCACAGGAACCTATAATACAGCAAATGGGCAAAATTCATTATATAGTAACATCTTAGGAACTAATAATACAGCAAGTGGTGCGGGGTCACTTTATAAAAGCACAGGTAATTTTAATACAGCAATTGGGAAAGATGCACTATATGGCAACACCACTGGAACTGATAATACAGCAAGTGGTTTTTCGGCACTTTTTTCCAATGCTACCGGAATTTCTAACTCAGCATATGGTAGTTTATCACTCTATAAAAACACAGGCAATAACAATACAGCAGGTGGGTATCGAGCACTTTTTGAAAACCTTGGAGGCGAGAGTAACTCAGCAACCGGTTACGAAGCACTAACTAGAAATACTACGGGTAGTTTTAATACAGCAGTTGGAAGATCTGCACTTGGTACTAATAATACCGGATCATACAATACAGCTATTGGCTACGGCGCTGATGTTGCTGGCACTTTTGCAGCAAATTTAAGTAATGCTACCGCAATTGGTTATGGAGCGCTAGTTTTTACAAGCAATACCATCCAGTTGGGAAATGCATCGGTGACTCAAATAGGTGGACAAGTTGCATGGACTTCAGTTTCTGATATAAGATTAAAGAAGGGTATCACCAATACCAAGTATGGATTGTCTACTGTAATGCAATTAAGACCTGTGGACTATATTTTAAAAAGTAATGAATTAAAACAAGTTGGTTTTATTGCCCAGGAAGTAAAAAAATTAATTCCAGAAGTTGTTAATGGAAAAGAAGGGGATCTGAGCAAAGGAGAAGTTTTGGGGATTACTTATGAAAACATTGTACCAGTTTTAACCAAAGCCATTCAAGAGCAACAAAAATTAATATTGGAAAAGGAAAAGAAAATCAACCAACAGGAAAAAATAAATAACAATCAGCAGCAGCAAATTGATGAGCTGAAAAGAATCGTAAATGAATGGATGAATAAAAAATAATTTTTATCCTTATCTGGAAAATCCACGCATAATGACCCCCTTGCGAAAAGGCATATTGATGCTTGTTTAGAAAAATTTGGTAAAGCATTGGGCCCACTTAAATATCAACCACTTATGATTCGTTTCATAGGTGGTTTTTTCTTTTGGGCCAGATTGGTGCCAGGTTTTGTGTTTTTAGAGGGAAAACAGGGGTGAACATATATTAAAGAATGGAATTATCGGAACCTGATTAAATGATACAGCCTACTGATATTTTAGGAAGGATCAACATTAAAATAAAAAAACCATCCTCAGATTTGAGGATGGTTTTGAATGAAATTTTATTTTAGAT
>CANIMM010000115.1 GCA_947468255.1 Chitinophagaceae bacterium
CAACAATTTTGTCGGATGAAATCCAAAATGACGATAATCGTTATTATGGAATTGCTGATTTATTGAAATTTGTAATATTAAGAGGTTATGTCCCTTGGTGGGGGAAAAATTATCTTACAAAATCACTGGCTCAATTAATGATTGATTTGTATAATTTCAATTCAAAGGAAGCTATTTCAATATTCAAATCTGCTTCTGCTCAGATGATCTATCGAAACAGGTTTATTCAGTTTTTTACACCCGATTTTACTAAAAATATTTTACAATTTTTATGGAAAAACGAAACGGATTGGACCTTATATAATTCTGTATATAATATTTTCCAATCTATCCCTACTGTTCTCAATAAGCCAATTGATAAAGCAACCAATAATGTTATTTTACATGCTTTTTGGAAAACGTTATTAGATGGAAGCTTTTCTGGATTTGATAAAGATATTTTTATAAGACTTAGCTTTTTACTGTTAAGGAAATATCATTCATTCGATTTTCAAGATATTTTACAGTTAGTCAATGCTTCAACGAAACAAGGTAATACAACAGAAATTATTCAGCAGCTATTTGACAGCGATCAATTACAATTTGACAATGATGAATTGCTTATTGACTTCACCATTTCTTCAAATTTATATTTTGAATTACTATTAACTTCTTTGGTATTCGGGAATAAAAAATCTCCTAAATCTAGAAAAATAAAGGAGCTACTAGATCTGATAAGTTATTTTATCAAAAACCATTCATTTCCCCAATATTTACAAGAGTATTTGCCCAATAAAAAATTGGATTTCTTCTCATTTTTATTAGGTTATTTCTATTCGTTGGATCATGAAAAGTTTACTCAATTCATGGATGCAAATATCCAGTCTAGTGATCATCCAGCTTGGTTGTCAAATTTGTTGCAATTGAATCGAAACCTTTATTTATCACCTGATAAGTATGGCAATAATAATATTACTAAAGACATATCCTCTTTTGATACAATTTTAAGATCAATTGTTTATAACAACAATGTTTTATCCAATGATCAGAAAACAAATGCTGTTTTTCAATTAATTGTTATTTTTATCGATAATCTAGCTTTTCCCAAGTATATATCGGACTCCTTAAATAATAATACGGAGGATTTCTTTGCATACTTATTGGATATCCTCTTTTCATTGGATCAATCCAAATACAACTTACTGATTGAAAAGGGGTATAAAACGGATAAAAGACCCTCCTGGTTTTATGACATATTGGATAATAAAAATTATTCAACATATCAACCGTTTGATTTTATAGTAAGATCTGTCGTGTATAACAATACCGATTTACCAAATGATCAAAAAGTTAATTCAATTCTACAATTAATTAATTATTATATAGATAATCTTTCTTTCCCCTCATCCATTTTAAAGACTTCAAAATATAAGCCGGAAGATTTCTTTTCCTATTTATTGGGTATTCTTTATTCCTTGGATCGGTCCAGACATACCCAAGTAATTGAAAAAGGGTATAGTGCTTTTCAAAAACCAGCTTGGTTTTATTCCATTTTAGAGAAGAATAATTTCTTGAAATTATCTTCTTTTGAATCTATTGTACAATCTACCGTTTACAATAATAGTGAGTTGTCAAAAGATCAAAAAATCAGTTCGGTTTTTCAGTTAATTAATTATTTCATTGACAATCTTTCTTTTCCTCCATACTTGTCAGCTTCTTTGAATAACAAAACTGAAGAATTCTTTTCTTATTTATTCGGTATTCTTTACTCCTTAGATTCGTTGAAACATTCACAATTAATTGAAAAAGGGTTTGCTACTAATAAGAATCCTGATTGGTTTTACACCATTTTAGATAATAATAATTTTTTAAAATTTTCACCCAAAGCAATTTTAACTTCAGAATTATATGATTTTGATGAATGGATTGATTTGATTATTTATCAGAATAGGGATATACCGAATGAACAAAAGATTATTGAAATAGTTAAAATACTTACCTTTTTTATTGATACACTTTCTTTTCCAAGTCATTTTCCTGAGTATCTTAAAAATAGACAACATCAATTCTTTTCTCATCTAATGACGCTGTTGTTTTCATTGAATCAGGCCAAATTTCTTGAAATTATAAATGCTGTATTATTTTCAATGAATAAACCAATATGGATTGTAAATCTTATTCATAATATAAAAAAACAAATAAATTTTTCCACTTTAGGTATTAATGCAATTGTTTCTGCTGATTTACCTGATGTAGAAAATGAGTTATTACGACATTCAGTAAATGATAATGCTTTTATATACACTTTACTAGGTTTTAAGCCGGTAAGTTCGCAAAAATATAATCTAACACTTATTTCCAATGAATCTAGTACGCTTTTATTGTACTTGCTTTCTAATAAAAGACTTCCAGTTAAGTTTGAATTCCTTGCTCGTTATGATTTTTCTTTTTTAATAACTATCCTTTTTCGATTCCTTTTTAGTAGTAATGAAATAGTATTCAATCAGGTATTGTCCAAGTTCACTAGTTTTCCTTCATCTACCCGAAATTTGTTGTTTAAATTATTTTCCGGCAAAACCAATCATCCTGCTGATGAACTCATATCTGAACGCTTAATACCTTATATTGCTTTTGAAGTTGATTCTCAAAAAAAAGTTTTAGATAAAGACAGTAGTTTCAATAGCAATAAAATTTCAACAACGGTATCCAAAAAATTCAATGAATGGATTAACAATGCATTACTAGATGAGGGAAATAATCGACTGGAAATTTTATTAAAATTATTGGTATACTTTTTGGAAAATGGTAAATTCTACGATTCATTTGCTTCTTTCACTGGTTCTTTTGTCAGCGAGTTGCTTCGGATTCTTATTTTGGAAATTTTCCGTTTTGATTCAAAAAAGTTATTGACTATTTTGTCTTCCGATAAAAATAATTTAGACGCAAAAAATGTTGTACTCAATTTGTTTTCTCAGGGAGCAAATATCGAAGAGCGGAGCATACATTCACTTCTTCAGTCTTTGAATTCAGATTCTCAGAATTCAAAAAAATTATATGAAAGTTTAAATGAATTTGATGTTTATAATATCAATCCATTAATTGAAAATATCCCCTTTAATGAAGTTGGCATTCGAGATTTTTTTAAAAAAACTTTAGGTGTCGATATTGTATCGGATAAGTTACTCTTAGATAATGCTGTTAATATTGTGATCTATTATTTGCTTCACAAAAAAAAGGAGCCTCAATTTAAAAAAATCACTGAAGATTCCTTTATTGTTTATTTAAAAGAAATAGTGTGGTTCATTTATACTGATCAACCTGCTGTTTTAAGGGATCTACTAACCAACTCTATGTATCCTTTACAAAACAAAGTTGCGCTGCTTGCAATGTATTCTCAAACAAGTGATAAAAAAGATACTGCTACTAGGTTTTATTTACAGCCAATTGTTGAAAATGAAATTTTTAAGTACATTGAATCTATTGTAGATAAAAAGATTGCCAATAGAGAATTTAAAGATTTGGTTAATACTCTTTTAAAGGAAAAATTAGTTGGTGATAATATCCCTATTTTAAAATTATTACAATATGTTCAATCAACTGATTTGATGGATGAATTTATACAGACTCAACTTGCACAAGAGGCTACCAAGAAAATCAATAAATTACAAGCAGCTTATTTGAAGCAGGTTATTGTTATTTTTAATGCTGCTTTGCCTAATTTTAAAGATAGAAATGAATTTTCCAATATTTTAATTCGATTCAATTCTTATATACTTCCCGAGGCCCATTTGATTGTAAGTATTGATATTTATTTACGAAAATTGATTCAATTTCAATTATACCAAAATAGAACTCGTTCTATTTATTTTTTCAGTAAATTTATTTCGTATACCGATAATATAAACCTTAGCTTTTCTAGTGAATATGCGATAATTGTAAATAAACTTCGTAAAATTTTTAAGGAATTAATTAACTCATCTGATCTAGCGATGGCTGCAGAAAAAGATATCGCAAATGATAGTCGAGACAAGGAATTATTGGATAAAATTAATGAAGTGGTTGCTGATATATTAGTGGATGAAAAAGATAATCTTCCTGAGAATGTTGATCCGAAGTTACTAGATCAAGATTTTGTTGAGTCCAAAGAATCCATTTATATTAATAATGCCGGACTTGTTCTCTTTAATCCTTATATCACTACTTTTTTCTCTAAATTAGGTATTACAGAACATGGCAAATTTAAAGATCAAGAATCCACTTTTAGAGCGATTCATTTATTGCAGTTATTGGTTACCGATGCAGTATATGAAGAACATGAACTTGTTCTAAATAAAATTTTGTGTAATTTGCCTGTATCATCGCCAATTCCGATGGATATCGTGTTGAAACCTGCTGAAAAATTATTGGCTAAAGAACTGGTTGAAATAACGATGAAAAGATGGAAAAAAGGAAGTTCTGGTTCCAAGGAGAGCTTTAGAGCTTCTTTTATTAATAGAGATGGGCGCTTGTCAATGATAAATGAAGAATGGCATTTAAAAGTTGAGCAACGTGGATATGATGTAATATTAAATACGTTGCCCTGGTCATTTGGAATGATTAAATTGCCATGGATGTTAAAACCACTAATTGTAGAATGGGTATAAAAAAGTCACAATTAAATGCAACGGCTATTTTGGCTGATCTTGAATGGCTTCACAAAGTGATTCAGTGTAGATTCCAATTATATTGGAATCAAGAGGCGCCCTATCAGTCAATACATGACATTTTGCCTCCTGATCTTGCACATGACGATTCGCCTTATGCAAAAACGATTATTGATCATTCTATGGATTTTGATGAGCGTATTATTTTTATTTTATCCTTAGCTCAACATGTACAACCTCAGGTATTGGATATATTTTTCACCAAAAATTCGGATTACAATAGGGAATTTACTGAGTTTGGAGGTGTTAAAGGTAAAATTCATAATGGCTTTATCCCAACAGGGGAGACCGCAGTTTTTATTTTATCTGGCAATAGTTTAGAACATCGTTTTAGAGTGTTAGAAATTTTAGATTCGGATCATTTTTTCTTTAAAAAGGGTATTCTAACGTTGGATCACACTGAACCAAATGAACCTTTTTTTACCGGAATTCTTAATTTATCAATTGAGTTTTTAAATATTTGCACCCATGGTAATAACCACAAACCTGATTACAATTCGAGTTTCCCTGCAAAATTGATCGATACCAATCTTGATTGGTCGGATTTGGTTGTATCAGATGAGGTGTTGGATGAGTTGGATGAAATTAAGGATTGGATAGCTCACGGTAGTGTTTTGTTAAATGATTGGGGATTAAAGAAAAAAATTAAACCAGGTTATAGAGCTTTGTTTTTCGGCCCTCCAGGAACTGGTAAAACTTTGACTGCTTGTTTACTTGGAAAGTTTTCTAATATGGATGTATATCGAATTGATTTATCGATGATTGTATCGAAATATATTGGAGAAACTGAAAAGAATTTGGGTAAAGTATTTGATCAAGCCATGAATAAAAATTGGATTTTGTTTTTTGATGAAGCAGATGCACTTTTTGGTAAAAGAACCCAGACTTCTAGTTCAAATGATCGATTTGCAAACCAGGAAGTTTCCTATTTATTGCAAAAAATTGAAGATTTTCCGGGTATAATTGTGTTAGCAACTAATTTGAAAGCGAATTTAGACGATGCTTTTTCTAGACGTTTTCAAAATATGGTTTACTTTACAATGCCGGATGCAAAACAACGAGAAATATTATGGAGTAAGGCCTTTTCTACAAAATCTTCTTTTGAAAAAAATGTTCATTTGGAAGAAATTGCAGATAAATATGAAATAGCGGGCGGATCTATTATTAATGTTGTTCGCTATTGTTCTCTGAAAGCTTTAAAACGAAATGATACTTTTATAAAGAAAATTGATATCATCAACGGTATCAAAAAAGAGTTTATCAAAGAAGGAAAGACTATTTAGATGTATTGTTGATTAGTTTGCTTCATTTCCTGCATATTCCACGCAAACTGAGCCACTATTCCGCTGAAACTGAGCCACCCGCTGTAAGGGTATTTTAGGATTAAAATTGGGTGGTTTTCAAAAAATTCCACGCAAACTGAGCCACCTTTTGTAGATGGCGACCTGACATTCAGGCGAAACTGAGCCACTTTTAACGGTGTTCACGATACAATTTGATAAAACTGCCTTGCTTTGCTAAAAAAAGCATGGCAAATAACCTTGTATCGATGCAACATACATACGTAGTTATAAATACAATATTTAAGAGATAAATGTTGCATTTCAATATTTAGGCTATAATGCCCGTTTATAGTGGATTTCAAGCTAAAAGGCATAAAAAAAACCGTACATTTGTACGGTTTTTTGTGACCCCTCAGGGACTCGAACCCTGGACCTACTGATTAAGAGTCAGTAGCTCTAACCAGCTGAGCTAAGGAGTCTTCATTAAAAGTGTGCAAAAATAACCATAGATTTTTATTAAACCATTCTTTTATTAAATTAATGGCTAAAACAATTAAATTATCTTGTTTTATTCAAAAAATTTAATCAAAATCCACCATTTTCACCATACTTCATCCTAATTCAAATCAAATTGATCATTTTAATTTAATTTGATTTGAACACTAGCTCCATTTTAATTGTAGGCTGTAATAACTATCCTAAAATGAATTAAATTTGTAGTTTAATTGAATATGAGCCAAACATCAATGAATTTACTGTTGAAAGATCTTTCTACCAAAATAGAGGGGGAGCTGTTTTTTGATACTACCATGCGGATACTCTATGCAACAGATGCATCTGCTTATCGTGAAATGCCGCTTGCGGTTGCCATCCCAAAATCAATCAATGATCTAAAAATATTAATTCAATTTGCACGAGAGCATACAACTTCTCTAATTCCCCGCACTGCTGGTACTTCTCTGGCCGGACAGGTGGTTGGAAATGGTATTGTAGTAGATGTATCTAAATATTTCACCCAAATCATTGAGTTAAACGAAAAAGACAATTGGGTTAGGGTACAACCAGGTGTGATCCGCGATGAACTCAATATGTTTTTAAAACCCTATGGCTTGTTTTTTGGCCCTGAAACCTCTACTGCTAACCGTGCAATGATTGGAGGAATGGTGGGGAATAATTCTTGCGGATCCAATTCGGTAATATATAGAAGTGTTCGGGAACACCTATTGGAGGTTAATGCCTTATTAAGTGATGGTACTGAAGTGGTCTTTGCATCCAACTCTTTGGATCAATTTCATGCCAAATGTGAAGGCACAAGCCTGGAAGCTACCATTTACCGATCTATCCGGACCATGTTGAGTAACTATGACAACCAACAAGAAATAAGAAAGGAATTCCCAAAAAAGTCGGTTGAACGAAGAAATACTGGCTATGCAGTGGATATTTTACTGGATTCAGCGCCTTTCACTGCTGGTGAAGAAGATTTTAATTTTTGCAAGTTGATAGCGGGATCCGAAGGAACACTGGCATTTATAACGGAAATAAAACTACACATCAATCCCTTACCTCCTAAAGAAACAGGGTTGCTTTGTATACATTTCAACAGCATCAATGAATCCCTACTTGCCAATCTGATTGCATTAAAATACAAGCCTAGTGCAAGCGAATTGATTGATCATTATATTTTGGAATGTACAAAGGGAAATTTAGAACAAAGTAAGAATCGATTCTTTGTGCAAGGAGATCCGGGCGCCATTCTGGTGGTGGAATTTGCTAGATCGAATCGCGAAGAAATTGTAAAAATTGCTGCCGAGGTTGAAAAAGAAATGCGTTCGGCAGGCCTGGGCTATCATTTTCCTTTATTGTTTGGTGAGGACTCAAAAAAAATATGGACACTTCGTAAGGCAGGCCTTGGCTTATTAGGCAATTTGCCCGGAGATGAAAAAGCAGTTCCGGTGATTGAAGATACTGCGGTGGATGTAAATGATCTACCTGCTTATATTGCTGAGTTTAATGAGTTGCTTACAAAATATGATTTACATGCGGTTCATTATGCCCATGCTGGATCAGGAGAAATTCATCTTCGTCCAATCATTAATCTTAAAACAGTGGAAGGAAACCAATTATTCAGAACCATTGCTGAAGAAATTGCTACGCTGGTAAAAAAATATGACGGCTCACTTAGTGGCGAACATGGGGATGGAAGATTGCGCGGTGAATTCATTCAACAAATGGTAGGACCCAAAAATTACGAACTGCTTAGAACCATCAAATACACCTGGGATCCAGAAAATATATTCAATCCTCATAAGATCGTGGATACACCTCCCATGAATACGATGTTGCGCTATAGCCCTGGTCAACAAACGCCAACATTCAATTCGGTTTTTCGGTATCACAATCAAGATGTTTTGCAGCATGCCGAGCAGTGTAATGGTTCGGGTGATTGCCGAAAAACGCATTTATCTGGCGGCACTATGTGTCCCTCATTTATGGCGACTAAAAACGAGCAAGATACCACTAGAGCTAGGGCAAATATTTTGCGCGAATTCCTTACCAATTCAGATAAGATGAATCGCTTTGATCATCAGGAAATTTATGAGGTGATGGACCTTTGTTTGAGTTGTAAGGGATGTAAATCGGAGTGCCCATCTAATGTGGATGTGGCTAAATTAAAAGCTGAATTTTTACAACAATATTATGATGCCAATGGTGTGCCTTTTCGTTCCAAATTAATTGCTAATTTTTCAGCTTCCGCAAAATTGGGGGCTTTGATGCCTGGTGTTTATAATTTTATGATGACTACCCCTATAATCAGTAATACGATTAAACGTTTGGTAGGTTTTGGGGTAAAACGGTCAATGCCTACTTTGTATACCACCACTTTGTTGAAATGGTATAAAAATAGAAAATCAAAGACAGTTATCCATGGGGGTAAAAAAGTCTATTTATTTTGCGATGAGTTTACCAATTTCAATGATACTGCCATTGGTATTAAAGCAATTTTGTTATTAGAAAAATTGGGTTATGAGGTGGAAATCCC
>CANIMM010000116.1 GCA_947468255.1 Chitinophagaceae bacterium
GAATTGTTAGACCAGCACGATATTGATGCAGTCATTATCGGCACACCAGATCATTGGCATGCATTAATGATGATCGATGCAATGGATTCGGGCAAGGATGTGTATGTAGAAAAACCGGTTGGCAATTCAATTGGTGAATGCAGGGCAATGGTGAATGCGCAACTAAAATACAATAAGGTAGTTCAATGCGGCCAATGGCAAAGAAGCCAGCAGCATTTTAAAGATGCCATTGATTTTGTACATAGCGGTAAATTAGGCAATATTAGAACGGTAAAAGTGTGGTGTTATCTCGATTGGAAACAACCCATACCCGTGATGCCGGATACTCCGGTACCTGCAGGAGTGGATTATACACAATGGTTGGGTCCTGCAAAAACGCATGCTTTTAATATCAACCGCTTTCATTTTAATTTCAGGTGGTTTTGGGATTATGCCGGAGGGTTAATGACTGACTGGGGAGTGCATTTATTGGATTATGCTTTTATAGGGATGAAGGCTAATACTCCTAATTCAATTGTTTCGGTAGGCGGTAAGTTTGCTGCGCCAGATTCTGCATATGAAACACCGGATACTTTAATGACTTTGTATGAATATGATAATTTTAATATTATCTGGGATCATGCAGTAGGGATAGGAAATGGAAACTATGGCCGCGATCATGGCATTGCATTTATAGGAAATAATGGAACATTGGTATTGAGTCGGTCTGGATGGGAAGTGTTGGAAGAAAAAAAGAATGTTGGAAAAGTAGTACTACCATTTTCGAAATCTGCTGACAATGGACTTGAAAAGCATTGGGTGAATTTTATTGAAGGGGTAAGATCCAAAAGTGCTGACCTACTGCATTGTCCCATACAGGATGGCGCTCATGTGGCTACGCTGGCTCAAATGGGCAATATCGCTTACCGTAGTAAACAAAAATTATTCTGGGATTTGGAAAAGAATCAATTTACTGATCGTGCTATCAATAAAAAGTATCTGCTGAATCAATACCATAATGGGTATAAATTGCCGATTGCTTAAATCGTGCTGCTTTAAAAAAACAGCTAATTGTTTTTTCAATTTAAAATTAAATAAAATAAATATCGAATGAAAAGTAAATATGTACTGTTGTTTGTCTTGCTCTTAGGAAGCGCTTCTTTCAAATTATTTGCACAGGCAAAGGAGAAAGTCCAGTGGGTACATCTTTTTAATGGTAAAGATTTAAAAGGATGGAAGCAACTCAATGGGAAAGCTAATTATGAAGTAAAGAATGGAGAAATAATAGGCACAACGGTGCTCAATGAACCGAATAGTTTTTTGGCAACAGAAAAAAAATATGGTGATTTTATTTTCGAGGTTGAATTTTTAGTCAATGGGGATATGAATTCAGGAATTCAGTTCAGAAGTGAAATCAATGATAAGAATGATAAATGCAATGTAACCGATAAAAAAACACCCGAAAGAGTTCATGGCTATCAGATGGAGATTGATCCTTCTAATAGGGCCTGGAGTGGCGGTATTTATGATGAAGCTAGACGGGGCTGGTTGTATTCATTGGAAAACAATCCAGCGGCAAAGCCTGCTTTTAAAAATGGTGCTTGGAATCATTACCGGGTAGAATGTATTGGAAATAGCATTCGTACTTGGGTAAATGGGGTTGCTTGTTCGCATCTCATTGATGAGATGACTCCTAGCGGATTCATTGCTTTGCAAGTTCATGGTATTAGCCAGGCCTCGCAAGTTGGCAAGCAAATCCGTTGGAGAAATGTAAGGATTCAAACCGATCATTTAAAACCTTCTCCTGCTGATAATATTTTTGTCATCAATACTATTCCAAATAACCTTTCTGAAGATGAAAAAAAATCAGGTATGCGATTATTGTGGGATGGTAAAACCACCAATGGGTGGAGAGGTGCATACAAAAATTATTTTCCTGATAATGTTTGGTATATAGAAAATGGCACTTTAAATGTAAAAGGTAACAATGGGGCAGAATCGGCCAATGGAGGAGATATTGTTACCCAGGATGAATTTGGAGCCTTTGATTTGCAGTTTGAATTTAAAATAACCGACACGGCGAATAGTGGAGTGAAATATTTTGTAACTGAAAAAGAAAACACTACAGGTTCTGCCATTGGGCTAGAATACCAAATACTGGATGATGAAAAGCATCCTGATGGGAAACTGGGCTCTATTGGTAATCGTACAATGGCCTCTTTGTATGACTTGATTCCTTCCTTAAAAATAACCCCCAGTAGGAGAGAGAAATTACCAATAGGTGAGTGGAATAGGGGAAGAGTGATTGTTAATCCGGATGGCAAAGTTGAGCACTGGATTAATGGATGGAAAGTAGTGGAATACCAACGGGGTACCCAATATTTTTATGCATTGGTGGCTAGAAGCAAATATGAAAAATGGCCAAATTTTGGCATGGCTCCCAAGGGGCATATTCTTTTGCAGGAGCATGGCACCCATGTTTCTTTCAGGAGTATCAAGATTAAAGAGTTGTAAGTAAATATTTTTTGTTAACCAATTACCACACCACCAACCATGAAAAAAACAATCTTTTCTGCAATGGCAATTTTGATAGCTTGCTCATTGTATGCCAATGTGCGATTGCCGAAAATTTTCAATGACAATATGGTTTTGCAAAGGGATCATTCAATTCCTGTTTGGGGATGGGCAGATAGTAAAGAAAAAATTACTGTTCGGTTCAATCAGCAAACTAGGGTGGTAACGGCCGATAAATCGGGGAAATGGAAAATTGAATTTTCAGCAGAATCAGCTGGTGGTCCATTTCAACTGATCATCACCGCAAAAAATAGTATAACACTCAGCAATATTTTGGTAGGGGATGTATGGGTTTGCTCTGGTCAGTCTAATATGGAATTTCAATTAAAAAATTCCAGTGGCGCAGACAATGAAATTATCACCGCAAACTATCCTCAAATTAGGCAATTTGAAGTGCCTCGGGTTGTATCAACGCAACCAAAGGATGACCTCTCTGAAGGTGATTGGAAAATCTGTGATCCTTCAACTGCAGGAAATTTCACAGCTGTAGGGTATTACTTTGCAAAACTGTTGCATGCTGATTTGAAAATACCTATTGGGCTGATCAATACTTCTTGGGGAGGGACCCATTCAGAAACTTGGACTAGTCGCAATGCTTTCGAAAACAGTGATGAATATAAAGAGATGATTGCAGCAATGCGCTTTTTAGATATCGACTCATTAACCAAAGAAAAAATTGTAACAACCTCAAAGCGACTTGAAAAATTACAGCCTTCCTTTTCGCCTTCTGCAGCAACAATTAATTCTTGGAAAACAATTTCTTTTGACGATAGCCATTGGCCAAAAATGAAAGTGCCGGGATTATGGGAGCAGCAAGTATTGGGTGATATAGATGGGGTTGTATGGTTTCGGAAAATAATTCAGGTTACTGCAGCTGATGCAGGAAAAGCTGCCGTTATTGAGTTGGGCATGATAGATGATGCTGATATTTGTTATGTAAACGGTGTAAATGTGGGCAGTACTTCTTCCTACAATGCATTAAGAAAGTACAATATTCCTACGGGGATTTTGAAGGAGGGAAATAATGTGATTGCGGTGAGGGTGATGGACAGCGGCGGCGGTGGAGGTATCTATGGAGCGGCTGCAGATATTAAGTTACATATTGGTTCTACCAAATTATTACTTTCTGGAGAATGGTCATTTCAAATAGAAGCGATTAAGATTGGGTCATCGGTGGGTCCCAATAGTTATCCTACTTTGCTTTTTAATGCAATGGTGCATCCTTTGATTCCTTTCGCCATCAAAGGTGCTATCTGGTACCAAGGCGAATCAAATGCCAGTCGTGCTTGGCAGTATCGCAAAGCATTTCCTTTGATGATTAGTGATTGGAGAAAATCCTGGGACCAAGGGGATTTTCCATTTTATTTCGTTCAACTTGCTACCTTTAATGCCAACAATGGAGATAGCAGAAAAGGGAGTACTTGGGCCGAATTAAGAGAGGCGCAAACGCTCACTTTGTCTTTACCCAATACAGGGATGGCGGTAACAACCGATATCGGTAATTCAACAGACATACATCCAACCAACAAGCAGGATGTTGGAAAAAGGCTTGCAGCAGTGGCCTTGCACCAAACCTATGGTAAAAACAATGTTTATAGTGGCCCTATCTATCAGTCTTTCAAAGTAGAGGGGAATAAAATTTCAGTTTCATTTAGCAATATCGGAGCTGGGTTATCAACGAATAATAAATATGGATATTTACAAGGATTTGAAATTGCTGGTGCGGATCATCAATTCCATTATGCTAGGGCATATATTGATGGAGATAAGGTAGTTGTTTACCATGAAGGAACAACCAGTCCGATTGCAGTGAGATTTGGTTGGGCCGATGATACTGTGGACAATAATTTATTTAATCAAGAAGGATTTCCTGCTGGTCCTTTTAGAACGGATAATTGGAAGGGGATTACAGAGACAATAAAATATAAAATCGGCGATTAGAGATTCTTGGTAGGTATCAATTGGTTTAATAAAAAACACCTGCCGAATTATTTGGCAGGTGTTTTTGTATATAATGATTGCTGCATCAATTTCCTTCTTTCCATTGTTTTTATAATTTAAGATCTAAATTTACCGACAGTCATTTATAAAACTAAAAAAATGTTGTTAAGGATATTTTTTATTGCTATTTCAGTTTGCTCATCTATAACTGGGGATGCACAACAAAGTCGTTTTTCTTTTACTGAATCGAAGATGGGGGCTCCTTTTACGGTGATCTTCTATTCAAACGATAGTGTGCAGGCTGCTAGGGTTGCGAAGCGTTGTTTCATTTTAGTAGATTCTTTCAACTTTATTTTTAGTGATTACATAGATACCAGCGAATTGAGCAAATTAACTGCAACTGCAGGTATCAATTCCCAGGCAACAAGTGTATCACCTGCATTGTATGATATTTTATTGAAATCAAAAAAAGCATACGAGTTGAGTGAGGGTGCTTTTGACATTACGATGGGTCCACTTTCTAAATTGTGGCGAAAGTCAAGGAAGCAGCACTTATTTCCAAACGACTCTACGGTAAGGACTGTCCGAAATTTGATTGGTTTTGATAAATTGATTATTGACACGGTAAATAAAACGGCAAGATTACCCCAGATTGGTATGCAACTAGATCTTGGAGGTATTGCCCAAGGTTATGTTGCTCAGAAAATCATTGATTTTTTGCACACCCAAGACATCCACCATGCATTAGTAAATGCTAGTGGCGATATAGTTATGAGTGGCGCTCCAGCAGATAAAAAGGGATGGGTTGTAGGAGTAAATGTTCCCGAAACTACGGATGAGTTACTTATTCAAAAACTGGTTCTCCAAAATATAGCGGTAACCACCTCCGGAGATGCCTATCAGTTTATTGAAAAGGATGGGAAAAGGTATTCCCATATTATAGATCCTACAACAGGATATGGAGTTACTTCTCAACGAAATGTTACGGTTATTGCAGCAGATGGAACCACGGCAGATTGGTTGGCTACAGCATGCAGCATCCTGCCTATTAAAAAAGCCAAAAAATTGGCCTCTTTTTTGGGGGCAGAAGTCCTCATCGCTGAGGTGAAAAGGGGAAAGCTGGTTTTGAATTCCACTAAAGGCTTTTCATTTTTTTGGAAACATAGTTAACAGCAATATTTGTTTTGATTAATTGCTTATCTTTCAGTTTCAATCATATAATTTCATTGTGAAGAATTTTTTGTTGCTATTTTCCGCTATTATCAGTTTTGAAATGCTAGGTGCTCAGGGTACTCAAGTTGTTTTTTCACCGTATCAATTTAATGTTCCTGGTTCTCAAATTAAAAGTAAGATGGTTCCAATCCAGGCGGGTAGTTTTTTGATGGGAAGTAGTGATAAAGAGCAAGGCCGAAAGCCAGACGAAGGTCCTCAACGAAAAGTAACGTTGGCAGCTTTTTGGATGGGTGCTTTTGAAGTAAGTAGAGATGAATTTGATATTTATTACAAGGATGAAAATACCAGTGATAATTCAACTGTTGACGCTATAACCAAACCTACTCCTCAGTATATTGATTTAAGTTGGGGTATGGGAAAAGAGGGCGGTTATCCAGTGAATAGTATGTCGCAATATACAGCATTAATGTATTGCAGATGGCTATATAATAAAACAGGTGATTTTTATAGACTTCCAACCGAGGCAGAATGGGAATATGCTTGTAGAGCAGGATCAACTACTCGATTTTATTTTGGTGATGATGAAAAGCAGTTGGGGAAATATGCTTGGTTCAAAGATAATAGTGAGGATCAATTTCAAAAGGCAGGAATGAAGCTTCCAAATGCTTGGGGGTTATACGATATGCTGGGTAACGTAAGCGAATGGACCCTTGATCATTACGACGAAAAAAGAATGGAAAACATGGCACCAACCACGGATAATCCTTTTGTGGAGCCCAATAAGGCTCATTATCCAAAGGTGATAAGAGGTGGTGGTTTTTCAGATGATGCAATTCAATTCAGGTCTGCCGATCGATCTAAATCGGATCCGTCGATGAATCGTCGGGATCCTCAAATTCCAAAAAGTAAATGGTGGTTAACGGATGCAGCTTCAGTTGGTTTTCGTATCGTTCGGCCATTGGTTCAGCCAAGTGCAGAAGTAATCAATGAATTTTTTAAGCAGTATCTAGGGAAATAATCTTCCTATAAAATGGAAGCGTTTGAATTTAAATTTTCTGAGCGATCAAAATGTTTTTTTATCAAATATTGTTAACTATAAATTGACCATTTAAATTAATTATTATGAAAAACGATGCTTCCAAACTTACTAATCCTAACCGTAGAGAATTCTTGCGGCAGGGTTCAATGCTGGCAGGTGGATTAATTGCGGCACCACTTATTTCAAATGCCAATTATTTCTCTGGTGCTGATGATGTTATTAAGATCGTCCTTGTTGGATGTGGTGGCCGGGGAACTGGTGCTGCTTCCCAAGCGCTGTTGAGTAAGCAAAATGTAAGAATTGTGGCTATGGCAGATGCTTTTAGAGACAATTTGGATGCTTGCTATAAATCACTTACCAGTGATGAAATGGCAGAGTCTATCGGTGGTAGGGCTATCCTAAATACTAGGGTGGATATTCCTGAAGAAAGAAAATTCACAGGTTTTGACGGTTACTTAAAAGCGATTGCTCTTGCCGATGTAGTAGTATTGGCAACTCCTCCAGGATTTAGACCTATTCATTTTGCTGAAGCCATCAAACAGAATAAGCATGTGTTCATGGAAAAGCCGGTTGCTACAGATCCTGCCGGAATTCAAAGTGTGTTGGCAACTGCTGCTATCGCCAAACAAAAAAAATTAAATGTGGTAGTAGGCTTGCAACGTCATTACCAAAATTCTTATCGTGAACTTTACAAAAGAAAGGATTTAATTGGAGACATCACTTCTATGCAAGCATGGTGGAACAATGATGGAGTATGGGTTAGGCCTAGGAAAGCTGGCCAGACAGAAATGGAGTACCAAATGCGTAACTGGTATTATTTTAACTGGTTGTGTGGGGATCATATTACCGAACAGCATGTACATAACCTAGATGCCGTTAACTGGTTTAAGGGAGGCTATCCAGTGAAGGCACAAGGAATGGGTGGTAGACAAGTTAGAAAAGGAAAAGAGCATGGAGAAATATTTGATCATCATTTTGTAGAGTATACTTACGCTGATGGAAGTATTTTGAATAGCCAATGTCGTCATATTCCGGGTACTACTAGTAAGGTGGATGAACTGTTTGTAGGAACAAAAGGTAAAATTCAGGCAGGTGCAGCCAATATTATTGATCACAATGGTAAAGTATTATTCCAGTTTGACAAGAAAACTGAAAATAATCCTTACCAAACGGAGCATGTTGAATTATTTGCCGCTATAGCAAAGGGAGAATATAAATTTGCGGATGCAGAAAATGGAGCTAAAAGCACCATGACTTCAATTCTTGGTCGTATGGCTACCTACACTGGTCAAAAGATAGAGTGGGATAAAGCTATTAATTGTGGACTTGACATTCATCCAAAGGAATACAGTTTTGATGCGTTGCCACCATTACTTCCAAATGCAGATGGCTTTTATCCGATTGCTATACCTGGGGTAACCAAGTATTCTATGTAATTGGGGATGATTTAGTGTATAAATTTTTTGAACACCCTATCGCTGGCTATTGTGGCTTTTAGTGATAGGGTGTTTTTAACTTTTGGGGATTGAAAGTAAAATGCAATAATCAGCATTTGAAAAAGATTCATCCAAAAAAATGTTTTTATTATTGTAAGAAATAAAATTATTTATTGTGCAGATAGTTATTACAGATGGGTTTACCCTAAATCCGGGAGACCTTAGTTGGAAGGATTTTCATGAGCTAGGTGAAGTGATTTATCATGACCGAACTGCGAGTATCCAGATAGTGGAAAGGTGCAAAAATGCCCATGTTATTATTACCAATAAAACGCCTGTTTCTGCTGAAGTAATCGATGCTGCAAAGGAGCTTCGATTGATTGCAGTTACGGCAACTGGATACAATATGGTAGATGTTGCGGCTGCTAAAAAAAGGGGTATCCTTGTTTGTAATGTGCCCGATTATGGAACGGATTCAGTTGCCCAACATACCTTTGCAATGTTGCTTGAGCTTACCAATCAGGTAGGGCTACATGCGGCCTCTGTAAAGTCAGGAGATTGGGCCCGATCAGCAGATTGGTGTTATACCAAAGGAACAATTAAAGAATTGAAAGATAATACCATTGGGATAGTAGGACTTGGTAAAATAGGTATTCAAATGGCAAAAATAGCAATGGCATTTGGGATGAAAGTTATCTATTACCGTGGTAAAAAAGGATTGGAAAATTTTACTGAAGTAAGTCTACAAGCGTTATTTGCTCAGGCTGATTTTATTTCTATTCACTGCCCACTTACGGCAGATAATAACGGATTTATAAATAAAGAATTGTTGGCTTTAATGAAGCCGTC
>CANIMM010000117.1 GCA_947468255.1 Chitinophagaceae bacterium
ACATCCAATTGCAACAGGATTACTTATCCGCCAAGGCAAGAATTGGTTATCTGGAAAATGAATTCAAGCGGCAGAAGGAACTCAGTCAAAGTCAGGCTAGCAGTGATAAGCAATTCCAACTTTCAGAGGTTGAATATAGAAGCCAGCGGGTATTGATTACTGCATTGGAGGCTAAGCTTGATTTGGCGGGCATCGGCACCGACAAAATAAGTGAAACGAATATTCTAAAAAGTATAAATATCCTTTCGCCTATCAGCGGCTATGTTTCCAAGGTGAATGTAAACATTGGCAAATACGTTTCTTCTACGGAGGTTTTGTTTGAATTAATTAATCCCACTGATGTTCACCTTAATTTAAAAGTGTTTGAGAAAAGCTTGGACAAACTTTTTATCGGCCAACACTTGGTTACGTATACCAATAATTACCCCGATAAAAAATATCCCTGTGAAATCATATTGATAGGGAAGGAGATCTCAACAGAGGGCAATACAGAAGTGCATTGTCATTTTGAGGTGTATGACAAATCCTTGGTTCCAGGCACTTATATGAATGCCGAAATTGAAGTGAAAAATAAAAAAACTATTTCTTTACCTGCCGATGCCATTGTTCGTTTTGAAGGCAAGCAATACATTTACCAGTCCTTAGAAGTTAATAAGTTTGAAATGATTGAGGTAGCAGTGGGTGAAAGTGAAAAAGGATTCACAGAAATTATTTTACCTACTAATAGTAATTTGGGCTCAGCTAATTTTGTCACCAAAGGCGCTTATTCATTGTTGATGACGATGAAAAATAAAATGGAATAAAATACAACGAAGGCTTATTAATAGAATAGCGATAATCAGAAAAATGGGTTAACTTTACATCGTTATTAATCCATTTGGTTATTTATATTAACCGTTTGCCCAGCTTGTTGAAATCCACTTCCAATTTCCTACTCCTATTTTAAATTTATTTAATGCAAGAACATAATTATTGAACGATTTTTTCGTTTATGTAGTCAATGTGTTTTCAAATAAATAAAACTGCCAATTATGAAATTGATACAAAAAAATCGTATACGGGTGGCGTTACTTGCAGCATCATTTTTTATGCTTAGTTGCAAGCATGAGCTTCCCGGGTCCATTATCTCGGGAGGAGATTCTTCAAGCGGGGGAGGAAGCACTACGGTTCCTACGCAAACGAGCAATTGCAGTGCCGATACTGTCTATTTTGTCAATGAAATTCAACCCATTGTAAATAGTAGTTGCGCCATGAGTGGTTGTCATGATGCTGTTACCCGTGCAGAGGGGGTTGAATTAACGAGTTACGCTAAAATAATTCGTTATGTAAGTCCATTCAATACATCTGGCAGTAAGTTATATACGGTAAGTATTAAAACGAATAATGACCGGATGCCTCCTGCACCAATGGCAGCATTGACTTCATTGCAATTATCCAAAATCTCAAAATGGATTAATCAGGGAGCATACAATAACCAATGTTCTGGCGGCTGCGACACTACCAATTTCACCTATTCCGGGGCGGTGCTTATACTGAACGACACTTATTGCAAGGGTTGTCATAACCCTGCATCCTTGGGTGGTGGAATTGATCTTAGTAGCTATGCTTCATTAAAAGTTCAGGCTGCCAACGGCAAATACCTTGGCAGTATCAAGCACAGCACTGGTTTTTTTGCTATGCCAAAGGGAGGTAGTAAATTATCAGATTGCCAAATACGCCAGGTGGAAAAATGGATACAGGCCGGGATGCAAAACAATTAATAATTTTTAAATATTATTCAATATGCGGGTACGGTTAATTTTTTTCATAGCACTGTTCATTTTATCGGGAGCGGGATGCTATTATGACAAGGAGGAATTATTGTATGCAGGAACAGCTACAGTTGATTGTACAACAGTAGTTGCGAAATTTGGAGTCGACATCAGTCCCATTATTCAAAGTAAATGCGCTACAGCAGGTTGCCACAGTGCAGCCGCAGCCGCAGGCGGATCGGTGCTGGTTAGCTATGCGCAAATTGCCGGACAAGCCTCAAGGATTATGCAACGATCGGTGGTTGACAAAACTATGCCAACCAGTGGGCCATTGTTGCCTGCCGAAATTGCAAAATTGAAGTGCTGGATAAGCTCCGGAGCGCTAAATAATTAGGCGGATTAAAAAAACGAGCCAATTAAATTTGAAGCAATCAGCTGGTTTACTATCTGATTCGGTCAGGATAAAATATAAATGGGTGTATATGATAACATGGAAAAAAATATTAATTGGGGTTTCGCTGATTACTTTTTTGGGTGCAGCGGGGGGGTATTATTTATACAATAAAAAACCTGTTGATGTAAGAACGCTTCAACCAGACGTATCTGTCACTGCCAATTCCTTGATTGTGGCATTTAATTCAGATGAAGCAGCAGCTAATGTAAAATACCTTGATAAGGTGATTGCCGTGAAAGGCACTATTTCTGATATAAAAATTGATTCAAGTACTGGACAGGCTTCCGTTATTTTAGATAGCGGAGACCCTATGTCGGCCGTCACTTGCAGTTTTTATAACGATGAAATCGGTGCTGTACAAAAACTCTCTAAAGGAACCGAAGTGGTAATTAAAGGGAAATGTACCGGCAAATTAATGGATGTTGTTTTAAATAATTGCAGCATCATTCAATAACATAAAAAACAGAAAATGAAAAATTCAATCTTTATTGCACTGCTATTTTTTTTACTACAATCTTCGTTCGCACAAAAAAGGTACTTCACCAAAACCGGTAACGTTTCCTTCAGGGCAGGCACTGCAGTGGAAGATATTGATGGCCTCAATAAATCCACTACCTGTGTTTTTGATGCTGGTTCCGGCGATATTCAGTTTGCGATATTGATAAAGGGATTTGAGTTTAAGAGTTCTTTAATGATGGAGCATTTTAATGAAAATTATATGGAAAGTGATAAATTTCCAAAGTCAATATTTAAGGGAAAAATCACCAATATAGAAAAAATAAATTTCTTAAAAGACGGAACTTATCCAGTAAATGTAAAGGGTGTTTTAGAAATTCATGGTGTTAAAAAAGAAGTAGAAACCAACGGTCAGTTTAAGGTCTCGGGCGAAACAGTTATTGCTATAGCAGAATTTGAAATTGTATTGGAAGATTATGCGATTACCATACCAAGTCTTGTAAAAGATAAAATATCCAAAACCGCCAGAATAAAGGTGAATTGCAGTAATTCGATTTTAAAATAATTTCACTATTTAATTTCAAGCTATGAAAACGTTCATTTTAGTATTGCTGTTGGGTTGCACTTCCATCGTTTTTGCACAAGATGATTTATTAGCGCTGGTTAGCAAACCCGAGGATGTTAAAAAGGAGTATGTTTCAAATGCGTTTAAATCATCCCGTGTGGTGAATGGTCATTCAATGGAGTTTATTGGAAAAGGAGTGATGGATCTAAGAATATTACATCGCTTTGGGCTGGCTAATTCAGGCTTTAATAATTTGTATGGCTTGGATCAGGCCAATATGCGCTTCGGCTTTGATTATGGGGTTTCAAAAAACATGACCCTTGGCATTGGTAGAAGTAATGTGGGAAAAGAATGGGATGGGTTTATTAAATTTCGACCCATCTGGCAAGCAAAAGGCGGGCGAAGGGCATCCCCAGTTTCAGTGGTGTTAGTTAGCGGGGCTACTTATACAACCCTCCCTTGGTCGGATCCCTCTAGAGAAAATTTCACCTCCAGCCGAATGGCTTTTTATAATGAGGTAATCATCGGTAGAAAATTCAATGATCAGATCAGTTTTCAATTGGCACCCATCTTTGTTCACCGCAATTTGGTATCACAGGCTACTGAATCAAATGATGTATATGCATTGGGGATCGGAGGAAGGATAAAAATGTCAAAGCGGACTGCCTTTGTAGTAGACTACCATTATGTGGTAAACGGACTGGATAAAAGTATTTATAAAGATCCGTTATCTATCGGTTTTGATATTGAGACCGGTGGGCATGTATTTCAATTGCATTTTTCTAATGCTACGGGCATGAATGAAAAATCTTTCATCACCAAAACCACGAATAGTTGGGGTAAGGGAGAAATACGATTCGGCTTTAATTTGTCAAGAGTATTTTCAGTGGCCAAAGGCGGGTAGTAAAATTCATTCACTTTTTATAGTTGCAGTAGTCGTTTGCTTAGCTAATATAGCTGGTTCACTAATTTGGCAATAGACTAAATTTCTTGCAATCTCCTTTCTTATTTAATTTTAACCATTACTATTGACACAATACGCTCTGCATAGTGGCGAATAGCCGCTTGTTATATAGTATTAATAATCCGGTCTCGGTGAATTATACGTTTACTGTTCAGTACTTCAATTATGTTGCTTGTCTCTAAAAAGATAAAAGAAAACCACGAGCACACACATAATAACACCAAAGGATAGCAGTATTACGGTAGGTTGAGATATGAACTCATTGAAATTTGTCCCGCTGGATTCAGCTTGTTGGGTATCAGCCATACAAATCATTGGGAGACTCAACATTAAAAGAAAAGCTGCGGCGATATTTTTTTTCATAATTGCAAAATTGAGCGTTTAGAAATACCCTATTGCTGATTACCATTACCCATCATCTGTAGTGATAATTATTGATAGGCTTTTAAAAGGAAGACTGTATTAAATAGCAAACTAAAAGTAACGAGTTGAAGGAGATTTTTTTATGTCTATTGTCATAAATAAAAATGAAACAGGTCATAAATTAGCTAGAGATGAGAAGGTAAATTTAGTTTTGTGAGATAGTCCGAAAACTATAATTTATTGGTAAATAGATTGTTATACTTCTTTTATTGGCGAACGGGTATTTTACTGTCAATATAAGGGGATCTCAATCAGTATATTTGGACTAACTGAGTCGTTTGAACTCCAAGATTATATTGAATGCTGGGCAATGAAAAAAATGTTCAGGAGAAAAATACAATTGGTCTTCCATTTTTACTGTTAATCGTTCTTCAGTACCTATTTTAAACCGGTATTAATTTTACAACCGTTTGCAACATAAGTTACAAAACCAAAGAATTTATAGTTGCAACTTTGGGTAATAAAATTGACTACATGAAAATAGAGCAAATATATACGGGTTGTTTGGCACAGGGCGCCTATTACATCACTAGCAATGGTGAAGCAGCCATTATTGACCCACTGCGTGAAACCGCCCCTTATATCAGCCGATTGGAAAAAGACGGCGTGAAATTGAAATATATTTTTGAAACACATTTCCATGCGGATTTTGTAAGTGGCCATGTTGATCTAAGTAGCGCAACCGGTGCCCCTATTGTTTACGGCCCCAATGCCACTTGTGCTTTTGATTGTATTTCAGCCCAAGACGGCGAAAGATTCAAATTGGGGGACATTAGTTTTAAGGTACTGCACACACCCGGTCACACGATGGAAAGTACTACTTTTCTTTTAAAGGACGAATCAGGAAAAGATTACTGCATTTTTAGTGGCGATACATTATTCCTAGGAGATGTGGGACGACCGGATCTGGCTCAGAAGGCCGCTAATATGACACAGGAAGCCTTGGCTGGCTTGCTCTATGATAGTTTGATCAATAAAATAATGCCCTTGGCAGATGATGTAATCGTTTACCCAGCCCATGGTGCCGGGAGCGCCTGTGGTAAAAATATGATGAAAGAAACAGAGGATACGCTCGGCAATCAAAAAAGAATCAATTATGCTTTACGGCAACCTAATAAAGAAGCATTCGTACAAGCAGTTACAGCAGGTCTGCTTCCTCCTCCTGCCTATTTTGGTTTAAATGTGGCAATGAACAAAAAAGGCTATGAAAGTTTTGACTCGGTTCTAATAAAAGGCATGCATGCATTATCTCCAAATGAATTTGAAGCTGCTGCAGAAACAACGGGCGCTTTGATTTTAGATACAAGGGATAATAGTGATTTCTATAAGGGCTTTATTCCCCAGTCAGTCAATATTGGCTTAGCAGGTGATTTTGCACCCTGGGCGGGAGCGATGTTGGTAGATGTGCAACAACCGATTCTATTAGTAACGTATCCAGGATTGGAAGAAGAGGCGGTAACCCGTTTAAGTCGTGTTGGTTTTGACAATGTAATCGGTCATTTAAAAGGCGGTTTTGCAACCTGGCTAGCATCGGAAAAACTAGTAGATGTGGTGGATAGGATTTCTGCAGAACAATTTTCCAAAGAACTGGAAATTGGAAAGGATAAAGTATTGGACCTAAGGAAGGAAACTGAGTATGCGGCAGAGCATGTGTCAGAGGCATTTAATAGACCGTTGGCTAGCATCAATGATTGGATGAATGGTATTGATCCGGAAGAGCATTTTTTTATTCATTGCGCAGGTGGCTACCGAAGTATGATTGCAGCTTCTATTTTGCAGGCAAGGGGATATAGAAATTTTACAGAAGTAGCAGGGGGATTTGAAGCCATCAGTAAAACCGACTTGCCAAGAACCAATTTTGTTTGCCAAAGTAAAATTGTAGCAACTTGATTGGTCGTACTGACCCTGCACTTGAATGTAATTAAAGCAACTGTCATTTTTCAGTTCGGATTTATTTTCAACTTGAGTAATTTATATTAGCAGTTTTTTTCTTCATTTTTAATATCATATTGTATGTCTAGAATAGTAGTATTAGGCGCAGGAATTGCAGGGCATACCGCTACCTCCTATTTGCAAAAATATTTAGGCAGCAGTCACCAGATTACGGTGGTGTCTCCGTCACCAACTTATCAATGGATCCCCTCTAATATATGGGTAGGTGTAGGCCGGATGACGCCAGATCAAATCAAATTTGACCTGCGTCCTTTGTATAAGAAATGGGGGGTAAATTTTATTCAGGCCAAAGCCATTCATTTTTTTCCAGAGGGTGATATTGGAAGTTCAGATGGGTTCGTAGAGGTTGAATATACATCTCCCGAGCATATTGGAAATAGGCAAAAAATTACTTACGATTTTTTAATCAATGCAACTGGACCTAAATTAAATTTTGCTGCAACAGAAGGGTTATTGCCTGGAAAGGACAATATTGCTTCGGTGTGTACCTTCTCTCATGCAAGTGAAGCCTGGACTCTTTTGCAGCAAAAATTTGCTAAAATGGAAAACGGTGAAAAGCAAATATTTGTTATAGGTACTGGGCATCCTACCGCTACTTGTCAGGGTGCTGCCTTTGAGTATATTTTAAATGTGGATTTTGAAATAAAAAAACGGGGACTCGAAAAAATGGCCGAAGTAATTTGGTTAACCAATGAATTCGAATTGGGAGATTTTGGTATGGGAGGAGCCTTTATAAAGAAAGGAGGTTTTATTTCCAATACAAAGTTATTTGCTGAATCCTATCTGGTGGAAAGAAATATCAACTGGATAAAAAGGGCTGGCGTAAAAAAAATGGATGCCCATAAAATTTACTACGAAAATTTAGACGGCGAATATTTAGAGCAGCCATATGATTTCGCAATGCTCATTCCGGGATTTTCGGGACATGGATTTAAGGCTTTTGATAAACAGGGGCTTGATATCAGCGATAGATTATTTGCACCCAATGGGTTGATGAAAGTAGATGCAGATTACACCGTAAAACCTTTTGAGCAGTGGTCGGTAAAAGATTGGCCGCAAACCTATCAAAACCCTGACTATCCTACTATTTTCGCGCCAGGCATTGCCTTTGCTCCTCCCCATGCGATTTCAAAACCGATGCTTAGTAAAAATGGCAATCCCATCTATGCAAGTGCACCACGAACGGGGATGCCATCTGGTGTAATGGGTAGGGTGACCGCAGACAATATTATTGAATGGATTAAAACCGGCAACCCTATAATGAAGCATCACGCATCTATGGGAAAAATGGGAGCGGCTTGTATTGTCTCTGCAGGCTTTGGGATGAGGACAGGTACTGCCGCTACTATGACGGTTAGCCCGGTTGTACCAGACTGGAATAAATTTCCAGAATGGGGTAGGGATATCAAGACAACAATGGGTGAACCAGGTCTTGCAGGGCACTGGCTTAAATGGTTAATGCATTATATGTTTTTATACAAGGCTAAAGGAAAGCCCTTCTGGTGGCTGATACCCGAATAATGAATTTGTATCTATTAAAATATACAACATGGAAAATAGAAATATAATTGATAAGTATTCAGCTCAATATTATCCGCCTACACCTACCAATTTTACACTTTTCTGGAGGAGTTTTATACCATACCAGCTCATTCGGTTTTTTGTATTGAACTACAAGATTATTAAAATAGTAGTAAAAGGGCATTCATAGGAGAATTGTATCGTAAGTAAAATAATATTTCAATATTTGGCTTGTATTTATTAAAAGTCCACCACTCAAGTACAATTATTCATTCCAATATTAGTTTTAGAATCTTGTATCAAAGCATTGTTTGTAAATTTTATTTAATCTATTTTTCGAGTGTAACTTAAGTTACCAAAAATTTGCAAACCATTTTTTAACTTGCATTTAAATTATAGTATATGAAAACAAATATGGGTAGTCTCGACAGAATTATTAGAATTTTATTAGCTGCTGTAATGAGTGTTTTGTACTTTACCAGTACCGTAACAGGGGTATTGGGGATTGTATTATTTGCAGTATCGGGCATTTTTGTCATAACCGGTTTGGTTGGATTTTGCCCCCTTTACACGTTGGTTGGCTTTAATACTTGCGCTTCAAAAAAGGAGTAGGAGTTTAATTGGCAGCTTTTGGATAAATACATCATTTATTCAAATGATTGTTTACGATAGGAAAAAATAGAACATGAAAATTAAAATATTTCTATGAAATCAGGAATTTTAGCCAATTGGAATTTTATGCGATTTGTAAGACTGGCATTAGGCATTGCTATCATTGTTCAATCTGTGTTGGCTAGAGATTGGATAATGGCAGTTATGGGTATTTTATTTACCAGTATGCCGGT
>CANIMM010000118.1 GCA_947468255.1 Chitinophagaceae bacterium
TAATCATTTGGTTGATTATCTAGTTGTTCTTTATTGATTCATTTTGATCAAAAGCTTTATCGAATGGCACTTTTCAACTTTTTGAGGGTCGACTAATTAGCTACCATATCCCTATTTTTCTATTTGACTATCTATGAAGGCTGCAATTTTTTCATAGCCTATGGCATTGGGATGAAGTCCATCTAAAAAAAGAGACTCAACAATTTTACCTGATTCACTTAAAAACAATTTTCCAGCATCTGCATATTTTGTTTTTTTATCCGAAGGTATTGATGCCATTAACTGGTTCAAAGCGGCAACCCTATCTTCCATTTTTCTTCTAGGAAGGATACCCATTAATAATATTTTTGACTTTGGCTGTTTTTCATGGATAGCATTCGTTAAAAACCGGAGCCCTTCAATAATTTCACTATTGCTATTCAGGTCTAAATTATTGGTGCCAATCAGTATTACAATCTGGGTAGGAGAAATATTATCCAACTCCCCATTATATACCCGCCATAAAACATTTTCTATCCTGTCCCATCCAAAACCTAGGTTTAGAATATTTTTTTTCTCAAAATGTTTATTCCATGAATCGATGCCATTCTTGACAGGAGCTGCGGGTAGCCCTCCCCAGAAATGGGTGATGGAATTGCCTATGAAAATTAATTTGGGCGAGTGAGTTGAATTATAGTTCAACACCTCGCTGTGTCTGGTTTCCCAGTCATAGGTATTTGCATCTCGGCGCTGCGTAATCGGTATTGTGGTACTGCTGCTGCCAACAGACAGGTTAAAAATTGCTCTTATTTTTTTTTCATACGCATTTGCATAATTCATCATTCCAATATCGTTAGGATGCACTCCGTCTACCATTGATTCAATATCCTGTTTAATATCTTCTTTAGAAAGTAAGTAGATATTTTTTACTCCTACAGTAGTCAAAGAGTCAAATACAATTTTTAAAACTTTGTTCGCATCGGAGTATTGCTTTTTGCTTGCAGGGTTCATTTCTTCATCCGTATAGCCATCATGCTCAGTCAGTAAAATGGGTATTGCTGGTTTCTTTGCTTTAAGTTGACCAATGGCAGCTACTAACCTTTTGTACAATTCTGCTTCACTAGTACCCGGGGCTATCAAATTGGGTAAGCAGTCTAGCACGTATAATTTTGCATCTAGCTCTGTTAGTAGGTCTAGTATCGGGCTGTCGAGTTTTCCACTCCCTGAAAAACCGAGATTAATCAGTGGCAGATCAAGCTTTCTTGAAAGGATGGAAGACCAAGCTAATCCAGGCCTAGTGGCACATCCTCCCTGTGCAATAGAAGTGCCGTATACAACAATTGGTCGATCAATACGGGTAGACAATGGTGTAAATTTACTTGTTTTAGGCACGGATATTTCCATCCATTTAACTGAATTATATAGCGGCAGATAAAGGGTGTAGTCTCTATTATTGACATGTTGGTCGTTGGTGACAAGATTCGAAAAATGGTAGGTGATGGTGTCGCCAAAAGAAAAGCGGCCTGCTGCCCATTGCCATTTACCATCAATATTTTTGGAATACAAATCTATCCCGCTTACTCCAGTTGCGGGCATATGCGGCATTTGTAAACTATTGCCGACGATATATCGGATAATGATTTCATCGGCATTGGTTCTGAATCGCAACTGCAGCCCAGCAGTATGGGAAGCTAATGTCCAAATTCCTTCAGTTACGGATTTTTCAGCCCTTGCAGGAAGTCGGTCATAAAAATTTTTTACTTCACCAGGCCAGCCCTGACCTTCTAGCACCTTAGATGAATGGGTTGCCGGGTTCCATTGGATATATTCTTTTGAAGACTGTGCGTCTGCAAAATGAAATATTACAATAGCTATAAAGCTGTAAAATGCTTTAAGGTTCATATATCTTGGTTTGCTGAGTTATTAAACAGATTGCTAATCGGTATAGCTATTTTTAAAATCGAATTTTTATTTGCTAAGTATTTTTTCAATCAATGGTTGTAAGGCTAGGGCCCAAATTTCATATCCTTTTTCAATTAGATGAATGCCGTCACTGGAGCAATAGGCAAGATTCAAATCTCCGTTAGTTTGTATGAATCGGGACGACAATGGAAAGTAAACAACTTGTTTTCTGTCATCTTCTTTTTGGATAATGGATTGTACGTTATCATATTTCACCCTAAACATATCCTGCTTTTTTACTCCTGCAGGCAATGGCCCTATTAAAATAATTTTAGTAGCAGGCATGTATTTTTTCATCCATACAATAATTTGGTGTATTCCTTGTGCAATTTCTTCGGGAGCGTCATCTGCGAAATTATTGACTCCAATGGTCAGAACAGCAATTTTAATTTTTGCTGTAGCGTAATTTCCATGTTGCAACCTCCAAAGGATATGTTGTGTTCTATCGCCCGAAATACCAGCAGACACCCAGCTGTATTTTTTAAAAACAGAATCAAAAATAGCTTTTCCTGGGGCATGGGTTACCGAAGCTCTATTGCCTGCAATGCCCTGTGTGATGGAGTTTCCAATAAAGACAATGTCAGTGGAAGCATTGCTAGCAAGCAACTCATTGATCTCATTATTTTGTGTCCACCAATCGGCACCTTCTTTCCAGCCGGCGCCCGATCTGTATTCTGAACCAGGCGATGCAATTGCAGCAAAGTTTGTTTTTTGGTGAGTAGCATTCAAAATAAAATCGACGATCGGTGTAGGGTTTGCCAAGCTATGCGGATGGTGACCTACTCCTGGCTTGTGAATTACATTGATATTACCCCCTGCCTTTTTTATGGTAATTTCAAATGGAGTGGTATTTTCATCAACAGGTACGGCCTCATCTGCATCACCCACTACATGTAGCATCGGAAATCCTAACGTAGCAATTTTTTGAGCGTTTTTGAGCGGGCTGTTATTAAATACTTTGGCTTGTTCTTCAGTTAAGGAATAATCCGTTTTGAAAATCTCCCAATCTGCATTGCTTTTTTTGCCTTTACCGAGTCCACCCGGCCAGCTTTTGAGGTCTAATACAGGGGCGTCTGCGTAGATACAAGCAACCTTTTGTGGATTTACCATTGCCCAATTATAGATATACACACCGCCACGACTCATGCCTTCTAAAGCCACTTTTTTTGAAAGGCCCGTTTGATACATATAGTCATAAAATTTATTCCATAAAGCAATAGCTGCTGGATTACCGAACAATTCGGATGCATCACAATACACCACATGAAAGCCCCGTTCTAAAAGTGCTCTATCAGTTTGTGGTTCGTGGCCCCAAAAACGCGCCCTCCAAACCCAAGGTAAACCAACTGCTGCTTTTTTAGGTTTTACTATTTTGCAATTTCGTTGTTGAAAAGTAAAATCGATGCATTCAAAACCATAAAATGAACTTAGTTTTTTTTCTTCTTTGATTTTTTTGAAAATATCGAAACCCTTGTTTTCGTTTAATTTCACTAATTCATACAATCTTTTGGCAATAAGGGTAGCGCCTAGTGAAGATGGATGGATTTTATCAGGCATCAGATCCGATCTATCAATAAATAAGGAGTATAAATTGATGATCTCACAACCTGTTTCAAAAGCTAGCTGCTGAATTCGAGGAATAATTTCTTTTTTAATAATGGGGTCAAAAATGGAACTGCTGTCTTCCAGAAAAGAGGGGAGTGGCAGAAGCAGAACGATACGTGGATGTGAGGGCAATGCACGAAAGGATTGAATCAATGATGTATAATCGTTGTTGAATTCATTATAAAATGGCCGATTGATTAATTTACTGTCATTGGTTCCCAATTTAATAAAAACAATACTCGGGTTACTTTTCAATGCGTTTGAATATTCAGGGGTATTCCAGTAGGGTATATTTCCTTTTTTTAGCAAGGTGGTTCCATTGACTCCAAAATTCATCACTTCGTATTGAGCTCCCAGCATAGCTTGTAGCTGTGCTGGGTAAGCATTTTTTTCACGATTCACCATTGCAGCTCCATAGGTAATACTATTGCCAATACATGCAATCCGAATTTTTTGTGCATTTACTGAAATGCTTACAGTGATAAAAAAAAGCAGCAGCAGCCGATTGATCATTTTTAGTTATTTATGTGATTATCTACGTTTGTATTCCTACCAGAATTTATAAATTTAAAATCTTTGATAGTAACCAAAATGCTTTTACCAATTGGTTGATTAGTTTTCTAATTTTATTATAAACGTGCTTAAAGATTGTTTCAACAGCGAATAGGTCAATAGATGATCTTTTACAGCATTGCTTTCAATTTTTTGACAATTTTCTGAAGCCGATGTCCGGTATAATGCTGGTGATAAACTTTTCTCAGTAAAATTAGTCAAGTCGATTTTTATTGACTTATCAGACGCTGAAGTATTGAGTAAAGCAATTACAAGTTCTTTTTTCTGTGGATCTAGCGCTGCCAACACTTGGTCATTTCCAGTTTCGATCATTGTATATCCACGCTTGAAAAACCTAGAAATTTGCATTCTTACATAATAGTTTTTAAGGATTTCGTAGGATTGGTCTTTGAAGTTACATACCAGCAATCCCCACTCTCTATTGCCTTCTTCCATTAGTTGCCAGTCAATCCAGGCCGAAGGTTTCATGTAGCGCATATCGTTGAATAGCTTTTGGGTAAATACTAGGCTGCTTTGCAATTCAATTCCCCCATCAGGTCCTGTTTCAGATACCCATAGCGGCTTTCCGACTTCTGCGGCAAATTTGGCAATCGATGTTCTTTCCTCATTCGTTCCGGAATAGGTATGTGTATTTAAATTCAACACTTTATCCAAAACTTTGCCATCTGATTTATAAGCATTCATAACGGTCAAGAACTGATTTAGATTGGTCTCGTCGGAGGCTGCTAATTGCGTAGGCAGATTCGAATTTTTAAGAAGCGGATATAAAGTTTGGATAACATTTATTTGCGATTGCGGCTCAAAGTGGCAGCCTTCTTGCGATCCCTGGAAATACCAATAATGCGAATAGGATTCATTGAAAGGTTCTAATGTCCTAAACACCACGCCATACTGATCGTAATAGTGCTTACAAACATCGACTAGGTAATTGCTAAATGCCAGGTAGTTTTTGGGATCTAAATTTTCTTTGGTATTCCCTTCCAAACCAGCACCGGCTGAGCAACCACTAACGGTCATCCAATAAGGAGCCGAATTGGAAAAAGCTTCGAAGATGGCATCGGAGCGCTTATCTTTTATTTTCAAAAGGATGTTTCGTTGGGCTTTATCTGCATCCCAATTGTAAGGGGCCGTTGCAGATGCTTTAAATCCTTCCATCTCTGCACGCTTTCCCTTTCCGCTAGCCATATGACCATTGGCGTGTAAAGGATTATCCCCGCCACCAATATTGTATCGAAAGATATTCATATTGAGTTTGTCGGGGTCGGTAAATAGGTCTACAAGGGTATTGACTTTTGCTTGATCCCAGCCACCGACCTGTCCAGCCCACCAGCACAAAGAACTTCCCCATCCTTCAATAGTTTGATAGGATTTTCTTGGCTCAATGGTGACTAATATTTCAGGCGTACCGGCTTCTGTTTTTTTTGAATTACAATAAGTGGTGGGTACTAAAATAAGCGCTAAAAAAATGATTCTTTTCATTTAAAAAAAATAAAATGGGTGGTTATAAAAATCTGTATTGCAAGTTGAATTTTTTTCTTGGTACATTCATTATTTACAGGGCAAATCTCGTTTCACTTGTAAATAATATTCAATATAGCCAACAATTACTGTAGTAGGTAAATTTTTACTGAGGCGCTTCAAACTATTTGGTCACATTCCATTGGTACACTCTTTTTAAACCGGGCAATTGTTTTAATTTTTCTATCCCTTGCTGAGTTACATTGGTTTCATTTAGATTCAATGCCTCTAGGTGGTGTAAACCTGAAATTGGAATAATAATTTTATCTGTAAGTGGATTTTTTTCCATCCTCAATTTTTCAAGATTGTTCATCAGGGGTAAAAAATCAAGCTCATTTTCAGTTAATCCATTATTGGAAACATTTAACCAGATCACATTTTTTGCGATGCTACGAAGGTTGGACTTTATTGAATTGATTGCAGTGCCGAACCCCGATGGTATAGTAATATCCAACATGACCGGCTGGTGGAGCATCACTCGAACGTTGACACCTTTATTTCGAAGGCTATCGATTTGTGTGACATTAAAAACGGTTGGGATATCGGGATTGATTTTACTATTTTCAAGATTAGTAGATTCATTACTAAACGAGGCCCCTGTAAATCCTAAAAAAGCAGCTGCATTTGTTTGAATTGCCTGCGCATTTTTTAATTCAGCTATTTTTTTTCCTTTTGTTGCCATTCCTTTTTCTATCCACCATTGAATGATTTCGATTTCTGCTTTTGTTAAAGGAGTTTTTCCATCAGCAGGCATGTATTTTTCATTAGTGGGGTCTAGTGTAATTCGGTTATACAGTTCGCTTTTATTGAGCATACCGGCAACTACTGCGGGGCGGGTCTTTCCTCCTTTCAATAAGGTTTCTAGGGTTTGAACGGATAATTGCCCCTTCATTTTACCCTCCCGATGGCATTGCCCACAACGCTGAATCAGTATGGGTTGAACGATATCTTCAAAAAGCATAGCTTCTTCCACACTACTCGGTTTCTTTCTTTCGCGTTCTTGGATGATTTTTACAGAAAGGTAATCCGATCCATGGGTAAGACTACCTCCTTGGTGTCCGGTGTAAATCATAATAATAAAAACACCAAGATTAAGAAAAGAGAATAGCCAGCGATTGATTGAAAATATTTTTTTTACAGCATCAAGGGTTAGAAAAAAAAGCAATCCAGCAGCTACTGCAAGGGCGATGCCTGCAATTTTGTGATTGCTCATTTTTGGTATTTCGTACTCACCACTGAGTGATAATATGTATCCGAAAATACATGACAGCACTGCCGTAACAAAGCCCAAAAACAAAGTGGCTGGAACGGAAGTTTTGAGCTGCTCGAATTTTTTGAAATGCGAAAGCAGTTCAAAAAGTATTGCCAGTGCTAAAAAACCGATTGGCAGATGAACAATCAGTGGATGTAGATGTCCAATAAAAGTAGCAATAGTCAACAGCATCATTTATACCCGTGTTAATTTGATCGGAGCTGATTGATTGGCATTCCACTGGCAAACGTAGATACTCTTGTCTTCATCTATACATACATCATGACAATGTTGAAAAGTTTGATCAGGCCCCTGCAAGGTGGGCTGTAATTTATCCGATTTATAAACAGGCGCATTTCCACCTGGATTAGAAATCACTTTATTATTATTATCTAAAATGGTTACAAAACCACTTGCACTACCTATCATTTTTCCTGCTTGATCATTTGACCAGCAAACCCCTGCATAAAGATTTCCATCATTCGGAACGGCCCTACAAACATGCATTCCTGGGGTGTCAATGCGGTGAAGAAATTTACCATCTAATGAAAACACTTTAAAACAATTTTCTTCTCTTGAAGTGCAGATGAGCGTTGGATTATTTTTGTCTCTATAATCTATAGCAACACCATGGGCGCAGTGAAGGTTATGGTCTGGATTGGCATTTTTACTGCCACCAAAATGCCGGATGTATTGACCCCTACTATTGTATTGAATGATGTAATTGGATCCATACCCATCCGCTACATATATATCACCGTTAGCTGCAACTGCAGTTTCGGTAGGCCTGAAAGGTTCATTGTCTTTATAAACACCAATGGTGTTAGGATGTCCAATCGTAAATATAATTCTACCTGTTAAATCGGTTTTTACTACTTGACCTGCTTGTGCAATCGTTTTGCCAGTTCTGTCTTGGTAATAGCCGCAGTCCACAATCATTAAAAAATCTTCCCCACCTTCTTTTGAGATGGTTAATCCATGACCTCCCGGCCATCCAGTACCCCAGTTGTCGAGCAGCTTTCCTGATTTATCAAAGATTAAAATATTGTTGTGAATATTGTCACCGATCATAATAAGCCTACCCTTACTATCCTGCACCATTTCGTGGCAATTGAGTAGGGGGGTACTGTTGACACCAATTTTAGCCCAGCGCTTGTCCACCTTGTACCTAAATTCTCCCTGTCCAATGATTAGTTCTTCAGGTTGAAGGTGCTTGTGCAAAATTGAAAAACCAGCACTTGTTTTGGCAACAGTTAGGGCGGAAGCCATCGATGAGTTGATTAGGAAATTTTTTCTGGAGATCATTTTTTAATTTTTAAAAGTTAACTTTATTGGTGTTGGGTTTAGATGTTTAGTTGTTTAGAGGTTTAGGGGTTTAGTTTTTAGCTTCTTTCTTTAACTTAATATATCCCTTACTACCTTGCCTTCTACATCAGTCAATCGGTAACGCCTACCCTGAAATTTATAGGTGAGTCTTTCGTGATCTACTCCCAACAAATGTAATAGGGTGGCATGAAAATCATGCACGTGCACTGGGTCTTTAATTACATTGTAACTGAAGTCATCGGTTTCACCATAACTAATACCTGGTTTTACTCCAGCTCCTGCCATCCACATAGTAAAACAACGTGGATGATGGTCGCGGCCATAATCATCTGTTTTTAGCTTTCCTTGCGAATAAACCGTTCTTCCAAATTCTCCTCCCCAAATAACCAAGGTATCTTCTAATAACCCTCTTCTCTTTAGGTCTTTAATAAAGGCTGCTGTTGGCTGGTCAGTATCCCTACATTGCTTGGCCATGCCTTTGGGAAGACCACCATGGTGATCCCATCCTTGATGGTATAGCTGTACAAATTTTACATCTTTTTCCAATAACTTTCTTGCGAGAATACAATTGGCTGCATACGAACCTGGGTCACGGCTATCAGGGCCATAGAGGTCA
>CANIMM010000119.1 GCA_947468255.1 Chitinophagaceae bacterium
ACTTCCATGATAGCAGTTTACTCTGTATTAAAACGATAGAATACCAGATGCAAACCACTACAAACAATCGCATTTCATTTATTATAAAAGCATATTTCTCCTATTTGCTTTTAAAAAAACGTTGGATTTTCCTTTCAGTCATTGTGGGCATGCTATTAGGGTTAAGTTATGTTTTGCTGAAACCAGTTAAATTCATAGCAAGGTCTAGTTTTGTGGTAGAGGATAGTAAATCGATCGGTAGTTCCGGCATTCTGGGTGCTTTATCTGGGCAGTTTAGTTCAGAGATTATGAGCGCACTGGGTGGCGGCAGTAATTTATTGAGTGGTGAAAATATCTTGGAGCTATCCAAGAGTAGGTCGCTTTTAAGGAAAACTTTTCTCACCTCTTATAACGGCACTAACCAGACCTTGGCAGATATTTATGCAGAAAAATTGAAATTAAAAAAGAAATGGGAAAAAAGTAGCAAGGTCGGGGTGCATATCCAATTTTCACCGGCGGATAAAAAATTCAGTCGAATAGAAGATAGTTTATTAAACACCTTGATTGTGCGGGTGATTGAAAAGGATATGAGCATATTTAAACCTGATAGGAGGTTGAGTTTATTTGAATTGGATATTACCATGCGAGATGAAATATTGGCCTCTGAATTTTGTCAACGGCTTTTATCCACCATTTCTGAATTTTATATTAATACTAAAACGAAAAGACTAAGAGGAAACATTAGCCGTTTGCAATTTTTGGCCGATAGCTTGCAAAAGCGGACCAATGGCAGTATTAAAACTTCTGCTCTATCCAACCTAAGTTTAATTGACATAAATCCACAGTTCATTCAGGAAAATATTCAAAACACCATCGATTCGCGTGAAGAATTATTATCTACCACCATCTACACGGAAGTGATAAAGAATTTGGAAATAAGCAAGGTTTCTCTTTTACAAGAAACCCCAACAATACAAGTAATTGACAGTCCAGATACACCATTAGAGGATAATAAAAGTGAATGGCATGAAGGCTTATTAGGGGGCTTCGGCGCAGGCTTTTTATTGAGTGTTATAGTATTGGTTTTCTTATACGAACCAGCTATTCATTCCAAATCAGAATCGGTATTGCAATAATAAACGGGCACCTATATTAAACTGATCATTTCCGATATTTTCAAATCCAATGGCTGTGTAGGTTTCAAATTCCCAATTGTAATTAAGGTCTCTTTGACGGGTATATTCTGCTGCGAGGGTTATTTTTTTCCAGTTGATGGATCCGTATAGGGTTCCTGCTACTGTTGCCCAGTACTGGTTAAAATGGTCGGTTACATAATATGACTGGTAATGGTAGAAGTCAAGATTATGAATTACCCTGTTAAATCGAAGGCCAACTTTATTTAATCCCTTTATCCATTGCACATACATTGTTTGGCTATTGCTGCCCGGCCCTATTCCTGCTGCCAACACTTTTCCGCGGTTGGTAAAGCCTTGTCGAACATAGTCATCTAGATACCAACTTGCTGGGGGAGTTTGCATTTGTTCTTTGGATGGAAGACTTAAGTTGGTCAACTCTATTCCCCATTGAATCAGTTGATTTTTTTTGCTTCCGATGGTATAGCCTTTCTTAAATCCTGCCGTAAAACCCCTTCCATAGGGTTTCTTTTCAAATAAATTCCAAACGTGCAATGATTGATCACTTCTTCCATACTCGTAATAAAGTTCCGCATTTTCTTTGGGCATCACATACCTGAAAAACCATGACCCCATCGAAGCCTTTCTACCACTGGTTTCTGCTGGGGTGAATTTGTTTCCCGCAAAACCTTCCAATGGCAGTAGGTCAAATACATTGCTTAGCTCATTGGTATACATCATGGATAGTTTCGCCAACCCTATATATAAGCCGGGTATCCACTTGGGTTGATAGGTATACACCATTCCGGTAATGTAGCGCGGGTGCGTTTGTTTGGCTTGGTATAAAAATTCACCTGTTTGAACATTTACTCGGTTGGGCTCTCTGGGATAAATGCCACTTTTCTTTAATCCGCCTGCAATTAATTCCCCTTCAAAAGTTCCAATCTTAGTTTGGATGGGTTTTAGGGTGGCCATGGTGGCATGCAAAAATCCGGCAGCATTGCTTCCCAATATTAATGGATTAAAACTGGCAGGGCCCCACCATTTATTTTCGGTAGAAATGCCGGCGGTAAACTTGCCCAGCTTTACCTTAATGTAGGATTGCCCAGGGTAAAATTTATTTAACTTGTTTTCTCCAAACTTTTCAGGAGCATCTATATGGTTGAGAAAATAATAATAGGAGTTCCAGTCTCTATTGTAGGTTGGATAAAGCGGAAAAGGATTGTTTTGGGCAAATTGATATTCCGGCGCAAAACTGATGTCAATTTTGTCTTTCCATTTCAGCTTAATTCCCGCTGAAAGAAGGTATTGTATCCCAACATTGGGTATGAGCGCACCCAGATTAATTCCGGAAGGGACTACCGTGTTACTCAACGTTAAAAGGGAAATTGCGGTAGGCTGTATGGTCAGTTTTTTTTGATTGGATAATCGAGGCACTTTCATTAAAGAGTCAACCAATAAATAAGACAGCTGATTTGGATTAATACAAAAGGAGCTGCTGTTGAGCAAATTACCTTCCCTCAAAACGCCAGGCCCTTGATAGGAATAAAAGGTTTGTGCACGCAAATGTATTACGGGTGCTACCAATAGCAACAGGAATAAAGGAATGCTTAGAATTTTTATCATATGTTTAGAACAAAAAGTATTGAACTTTTACATTAAACTGCATGTTTACAACGTTTTGTTGTGTCCATTGAAAACCACCCCTGCATACAAAGTCAATAGCAGCTCCCACCAAGTATTTTTTGATCATTTGCTGGTGTGCTATCGCAAACGACCAGTCGGTCCATTTATTGCCATGAAAGCGCGGGTCATGCTGATAGCGCTCAATGCGTAGGCTTTGCCTTTTTGTTTTGGTGCTATACGTCATCCGAATCGAAGCGGTATTGTCTCCCGGCCCAATGCCTCCTCCGATGATTTGATTTTCATTGGTATACCCTTCCAGCACTTGACCATGAACATACCAGTTGCCTGCACCGCGAGCGATCTCACTATTGGTAGGTTCCAGTTGAGTAAGTTCCGTTTCTAGGGTGAATCTTTTTGCAGAATCTAGGGCAAATACTTTTCGCAGTCCTACCAGATAGGCGGCAGCATGGTCGGGGTTTAGGGCGAGGTCTCTAATATTATAACTATGATCATTCCATCCATACTCTCCATATATTTCAGTATTGTATTGCGGAAACAAATAGCGCGCAAATAGATTAATCAACTGATCACGGTTACGGGCATCTTCTCCCAGTCCGTTGTTTGCTCCTGCATTGGATTTGAAAATAGAGGAGAAAACTGGAATGTATTTTTGCATAAAACTTCCCTCCTTATCTGCATCCTTTTGATAACGTTGAAACATCCTGTTCATACCCATTGTAAAACCTTTGGCAAACCTTGGTTGATAGGCCAAGTTGATACCGTTAAAATAGCGGCTTTCAAGTGCAAAGGATGGATAGAGGGTATTGGGATCTTTATTTTCAAAGGGCAAATTAGCGTTACTGTTGAGCTGTCCACCAATCACCTGAAATTCAAAATACCCAACTGGGGTTTTAATGGGCTTATTGGTGTGGAAACTAACATGCGGAAAGCCAGGCGCATTATTACTCATCATTAGTGAGTTAAAGACTCCTGGACCCCACCATAAATTCTCAGTAGATAGTGAAAGACTGAATGGCGTTGGTCCTAATTTTAACCTGATGGCAGACTGACCCAATGAAAACTTTTGATAGCCTTTTGATACAATCGAATTGGGAGCTGCCCAAAAATAAGTCGGAATCAATTGCACATTCAGCCACTTGGAGTGAATGGCTGCTCCAACTTTAATCATTTGCTGATAACCAGGGGCCAACAAAAAATCCTCATTGTTTCTACCCCAGGCAGAATGGGTGTCATATTGCTGTTGAATTCCAAGGGGAATAGCAACAAATCGAATCGATTTTTTTTTATTAAAATAGTTACGTTGCTGTTGCTGCAATAGGGGGGCACTAAAATAGACGGAGGAATCCAGCGGGTGCAGAAAAACAGGTCTAACTGTAAAGGAATAGGGGTTTTTCAATTTTCCTAAGAGCTGCTGATCTCGAAGCGTAAATTCATCCATTGACCCCACCCAAATGGATGTTTGTGAATGTCCATAATGGGTAGTCAACAAAGTAAGCAGCAATAAAAAAATCAGTTTAGTACGCATGATGGTCCACTTTGAAAACATTGACAATGGTTTGCAGCACAATTTGAATATCAAGCCAAAAACTCCACTGGTGCACATAGTACAGATCATAGTTCACCCGGGTTTGCATGTGTTCAATATCGGGGGTTTCGCCCCTTGCCCCATTCACCTGTGCCCAACCGGTCAGGCCGGGCTTCACCTGGTGACGTAGCCGGTAGCTCTCTATTTTTTCACTGTATTCTAAGTTTTGAGGTGTTACATGGGGCCTTGGCCCCACCACCGACATATTGTCGATCAGCACATTCCAAAATTGCGGCATTTCGTCCATGCTAAGGCTTCGTAGCCATTTTCCCACACCAGTAACCCGTGGATCGTTTTTGGTGGCCTGCACAAATTCACTCGTCCCCTTCTGCTGGTGATACATGGTCCTGAATTTGTAACAATGCATTTTTTTATTGTTGATACCCCATCTTTCCTGTTTGAAAAACACAGGCCCTTTCGAATTGAGTTTAATAAGGATGGCAAGAATTGGGAAAAGCCAAGAGCCTATTAGCACTAAAAAAAGAAAACTGAATATAATATCAAAGACCCTTTTTAAAAATTTATTTTCCGACTTGTACAAGGGTAGTGCCCGCAGATTAATAACGGGTATCAGACCAATCTGGTTGATCTCAAAAGAAGTGGACGTAAACTGGTAATAGTTGGGCACAATAAAAGTCTTGATACCATGGGCATCACAGGTTTCCAAAAAGTAGCGGATCATCGACTCACTGAGCGAAGGCAGGGCCACGATCACTTTCTCAACTTGTTGGGTCCGTAAAACCTCCGCCAGCTCGTCGGGATGGCCCAAGTATTTAATGCCGGCCAATTGCCGATCCTGCTCACTTAAGTATCCAATGCAATTGTACCCGTAATGAAAATTAGCTTTAATGGTTTGGTAAAGCTTTTGGGTGCTTTCTGCCGATCCGATAATTAACAATTTTTGCAACATGGAACTATCGTGCAGGTAATCGTAATGGATTTTTTTTCGGATCAGGTATTTGACAGATAGCTGAATGAAGCCAAAAACAATTTGCAAGCAAAGCAAAAAGCCAAGGGGCAGGGACAATTGTTTATTGTATGCATAAAGGAAAGCGGCAATTAAAATAAATTGGATAATGAGTGTATTGAGCACGATTACAATTTCCTCCACATATTTGTTGGAAATCCTATCCTTGTATAATTTGGTGTTGGCGGCTGCGATATACCAGCTGAAAAGCAATACCAGCAAAAGCAATAAGGGTCTGCTAATGGAAATTTGCAAGAGGGCTATCGGGATAATACGGGTGAGCTTAAAGGAAATCACCAGGATGACCGCATCAATAATTCTACGTTTTTCGTGTAGGCGGAGAAAGATTTTTTTGGTCATTAAGGGGTATATTACAGAAAGATGCTAAAATAAACAATTTATTTCAACCGGGCTTTATCTGCCCGCTATTTCTGTAAATACCTTCATGATTTCATCGGCCGCATTGGGCCAGCTGTAGCTAGCAATAATGGGCTGCTGCTGGCTAACAATTCTCTTCCTTTCTCTTTCATCCGTCATCAGCAAACTCATTTGTTGAGCCATTGATTGAACATCAAAGGGGTCAACATAAATGGCGCCTTCCCTGCATACTTCAGGCAAACAGGTATTGTTGGCTGCAATAATGGGCAGCTGAAAAGACATGGCTTCCAAGGCAGGCAAACCAAAGCCTTCATTGTAAGAAGGTAGAACGTATACCAGGGCATGTTGGTAAAGACTGCTTAGATCCTCGTCACTCACATATCCGGGCAATAGTACATCATTGGCTAATCCGTTTTTACGGATGGCTTCTTTGATGGCGGCACTGTCATCACTAAAGACCGAACCCCCTGCCTGTCCGGCCAGCACCAAATAAATCATCGCTTGCGGATGGGCTTGTTTTACCTGATAAAATGCGTCTACTAACCGCACCAGGTTTTTATGCTGGTTGAACGCCCCTACATGCAAAAAGTATTGTTTTCCCATCAATCCATCAATCGGATGGGTAGTGGACTTTCCTGTTTTTTTTATCAAACTTTTCCCCGCTTCATACACCACCTTAAAATGCTGCAAGGGTAGTTGAAGGTGTTTTGAAATGGTACCCAGTGAATAGTTGGATGGTACAATAATCCTATCCGCCTTTTTAGCCCCTGTAACTGCAATTGCATGAAAAAGCCGTAACCAAATTTTGTTATAGTGGGCAGGGTATTCCCAAAAAAAAGCATCGTGAAATACCACTACTGTTTTAAACCGCAGCCGCACCAATGGAAGAAAATAATCGGTGCAAAACAGGATATCACAGCCATTTGAATAAGCTTTCACTGGCAAAACAATTTGTTTCCAGATAAAAAACAGCATGTGCTCGAATAGTTTATGCCAATAAGATTTTCCGAGTAATTTGGGCAAAGGATCGTGTAAAAAAACAAATCGAACGGATGAAGTGGGATATTGCCGGAATTGTTCTGTTAATTCAAACAAATAGGTTTTGGTGCCAGTAGAAGCTTTCAGAAGGTCCCTGCAGTCGATTCCTATCGTAAGTACTTTTTTCATGGTTAGTTATGCCAGCATTGATTCAACCTCAGCCACAATGGATGCTTCAAATTGACTGATAGAATAAAGGTGCTTAAATCGTTGTTGCCCTGCTTTTCCCATTTCAATGCGCAAGCTTTCATTTTGTGCCAAAGCAACAATATGGGCTGCAACTGTTGCCGGATCTTGTAAAGGCACCAAATAGCCCGTAAGCCCATGCACTACCGATTCGCAGGCGCCACCCTGCCGAGTGGCAACCACCGGTTTCTTAGCAGCCATTGCCTCTAATATTACCGTAGGAAAGGGGTCAGGCTTGATGGAGGGCAATACAAAAATATCCAGTTCGTTCATCACCACAGGTATATCCGTTCTATAGCCCAAATCCGTTATGATGCCATCCAATCCCAGTTGTTTTTTTTGTTCAGACAAATGATCATACAAATATTCATAGCCTGGATAGGCATCACCTGCCATCACAAAATGACAGTTGTGCGGCAGCGCATTGACCGCAGCCGCTATTTCCAAAAAATAGGATTGCCCTTTAAAAAGGTTTACTCGACCAATCATCCCAACCAAAATTGTATCGGCAGCCAAGTTCAATGAAGTTCTCAAATCGGCTGTTTGGACACTGTGCTGTCCATCATCAATCCCATTATGAAGCAGCACCAGCTTTTGTGGGTCAATCTTGTTGATCCAGTTGTCATATACTGCCTGAGACACCACAATTACTTTGCCACTGCACCAGTTAATGAGCCATCCAAAAAACCGTTGTTCCTTGCTATTGTCCGGCAAAATTTCGTGAATATGCCACAGGTTTTTTATACCCAATAATTTTGACGCAATACCACCAATAATGACGGGGGTGGTATTGGTATACAGCAAATCGATTTTTTGTTCTCGGCAAATTTTCTTTATGGAAACAAGGGCCTGAAACAACACTTTTACCCTATTGGCCAATCCGCCAACAGACAAATATTTTCTTCTCAACACACCCAGCCGGACAATGGTAGTTGGAATTCCAATTTTATTGAGCTCATCTTCCAAAGGCCCTTTTTCTGACAGCAATACTATTGGCCGGTGTCCTTTATTTTTTAGCGCAACTGCAGTCTGCTTCAATATTTTTGAAGAGCCATATAAGTCTGATGAAACATGTAGCATTAAAATATTCATGCTTGGGTAGGTTCATTTGGGGTGAGCGTATTTTTATGGTTGGGCAAACTCATTTCCCTGATCCAACTAGTGGTGCTTTTAATATGTTCATGGCTCGAAGCACCAAACAAGATCGACTCAATTTCCGGAAACCCACTTACAAAGTTTACGGCTTCCTTGGGAGGAATAGATCCTCCTCCAAAAATTTGCATGGCAATTACCCTGCATTTTTTGGAAGCCAGTACTTCTTCATATGCCTTCAGTCCGCCCGACATGCGGAACTCTTCTTTGTTAAAAGAGCAACAAATAATCGGCTGCTCAATTCCTTGCTCCGCTAAAGTTTTTGCTAGCAAGGGCAGGTTCATGGTTATAAATCCTGCCTCAACCTTGTATTTTTTTTGAATATATTGATGAAAGGCCGCCAATACTTCCCCTGCCTGAAGCCCGAGCAACATATCAGTTACCACATTTTGCAAAAAAATAACCGGTGTTGAAACACCTTCAAACATTTTCATCTCCGCATCTACCAACACCTCCATCAGTTTTAAATAATCTTTTGATAAAAATGCCCATCCTCCCTTTAGCATAGTGCTCACCATATTACCGGGCAGGTATGATTTAATGGCGCCCATCATCCCTAGTTCCGTTACGGCATTGGCATACTTGTGCGCATAGGGCATACAGGGAAAAATTTTAAAATCGGCATATTTTTCCGGATGGGCCCTCA
>CANIMM010000120.1 GCA_947468255.1 Chitinophagaceae bacterium
TGGGTGGCTTGTTTTCGGTGCAGATCGGCAGTGCCGGCGCTAGCAGCACTATGGGTACCATTGGCAGTGCAGGATGGTTTTCGGGCGACAAATATTTGCAGGTGGAGATTGACCCCGCCTCCAACAATAATTTTTTGCACATGGGCACCGTTCAGTTGGTGAGTGTGCCCTATGCATTCAGTGCGGGTACGTCAGGCAATGCGGCCACCGTTACTACCAACGCCAACCTTACAGGGGCTGTTACCAGCATTGGGAACCTAACTAGTCTTTCCGCTTCGCCGGCACTGACGGGTGTGCCAACGGCACCGACTGCCGCAATAGGCACCAATACCACTCAAATTGCAACAACCGCCTTTGTTCAAGCTGCCGCGTTAACGGGGCCAACGGGGTCAAAAGGAGCGCAGGGTATTCAGGGATTGCCCGGTGCAGATGGTGCAGCGGGTCTGGCAGGTGCCCAAGGAATCCAGGGGCCTCCGGGAGCAGACGGTGCTACAGGACCACAAGGCACTCCGGGACTGGCAGGCCCAATTGGACCGGCAGGTGCACAGGGTATCGCGGGGACTCCGGGAGCAGCTGGTGCAGCAGGACCACAAGGTATTCCGGGTGCGACTGGATCCGTGGCCAATGTTGGTACCATTAGCAATGGCTCAACCGCAAACGGCGCCAGCATCACATCAGGGGTATTAAGTTTGGCCCCGGCAGATGCTGTCAATGGAGGAATAATCACTACAGGAGTACAAACTTTTGCAGGTGCCAAAACATTTAGTTCAACTTTGGCAGCCAATGGAACAATTACTGCAGGAGAGGTTACTTACCCAAATACCAAAGGAACGGATGGCCAGCTATTAACATCCACTTCCACGGGAACACTTACTTGGACAGCAGCGGGAGTTCCCTATTCTGGAGCTACAGGCACAGTAGATTTGGGTGAAAATGAGTTAATACTTAATGAGGGCATTTTTGTTGGTGCTGGAAGGATGAATACTAATTTACGATTTGGCCGGGATGCTTTAACAAATAATTTACAAGGGCATACGAATATCGCTATTGGTCACAGCTCCTTATATTCTAATATTACGGGATTTGATAATATTTCAATTGGTGACAGATCCTTATTTACCAATAGCTCAGGTGAATCTAATATAGCAATAGGAAGTAATAGTTTGGGTTCAAATACTTTTGGATTGAATAATGTTGGTGTAGGCCATAATTCATTAATTGCAAACTTATCGGGTGTTTATAATACTGCAATAGGAAATGAAACTTTATCAAAATCTTCAATTGGGGATTATAATACAGCGGTTGGTCATGGCAGTTTATCGAAATATATTAATATAAATAGAAACACAGCAATTGGATATAATGCAGATGTTAAATTGGAGGGAATTGAAAATTCTACAGCAATTGGATATGCGGCTATTGCCAAAGCAAGTAATACAATCCAATTGGGCGCAGATGGAACCTATATGAATGCAACTCCAATCTCAAATGTAAGTACAACTGGAACGATTACTGCTGGTGCAGTAACCTATCCTAACACTGATGGTAATAGCGGCCAGGTATTAATTACCAATGGCGCAGGAATAATCACTTGGGCACCCAACTCTGTTGTTACTGTTACCACGGTTGGTTCCATTAGTAATACCTCAACTCCAGAAGGTGCTTATTTTGGGGGTAATCAACTGATTCTAACACCTGCAGACCAAATCAATGGCGGTGTTATCAGTTCAATTGAACAAATCATTTCAGGTAGAAAAATATTTTCAAGCATCGATGGATTCATTGCTACCGGTAAAATTGGCGAAGGGAACCCTTCCACCTTAGGAGCTGGACCCAGGATGATGTGGATGCCTAGAAAGGGCGGATTTAGGGTAGGTGGAATGTCTGATGCCCAATGGGATGATAGTACTAAAATCGGAAGGTATTCTTCAGCTTTCGGTGAAAATACATTGGCAAGCGGCGACTATAGCATTGTAGGTGGACATGCTGATACAGCAAGTGCATTTGGCGCAGTTGCTTTCGGACAATATGCTACCGCTTCTCAATCACATGCTTTTGCTATGGGATATGGTGCTAAAGCAAATGGCTATGCATCCATAGCACTCGGTCATCAAACCATAACAAATAGTGCTACTGCTATAGCAATGGGCTATCAAACAACCGCTAGCAACTTTGCTACAGTAGCTTTGGGGCAAGGAACTACTGCCAGTGGAAGCCAGTCAACAGCATTTGGATTAACAACTATTGCTAGCGGCGCTTCATCTACATCAATGGGACAATCAACTACAGCAAGTGGAACTCAGTCAACAGCATTTGGATTAACTACCACTGCAAGTGGTTCACAATCAACAGCATTGGGTCAGGGAACTGTTGCAAGTGGAACTCATACAATTGCGATGGGTCTTAACACCACTGCAAGTCAAGGCCAAGCAATAGCTATGGGACAAGGAACTACTGCAAGTGGTTATAACTCAACTGCAATAGGCTTGAATACAACAGCGAGCGGGGCTCAATCAATTGCGATGGGGCAGGGTACGATTGGAAGTGGTTGGACCTCTACAGTAATGGGCTTAAATACATCAGCGACCGGAGGTCAATCAACTGCATTTGGTCAGGAAACCCTGGCGAGTGGGTCTACTTCTACCTCTATTGGTTTACGTACCACAGCGAGTGGAGACCAATCAACTGCGATGGGTCAGGGTACCATAGCAAGTGGACCTTCATCTACTGCCATGGGAAATACTACTAAAGCAAGTGGTGGTCACTCTACCGCTATGGGTTACCAAACCTTGGCTAGTGGAGACCAATCCCTCGCCGCAGGTCTGATAGATTCTGCTACATCATCTCAATCAGTTGCGCTGGGAAACAAAACAAAGGCAAGCGGGCAACAATCCTTGGCAGCAGGCTATAATTCAAAAGCTAGTGGTAATCATTCTTTTGCAATGGGCTTTCAAAACATCGCCAGCGCTGATCAATCATTTGCAACCGGCAATAAGGATACAGCCAGTGGCAACCAATCAATTGCAATGGGATTGGATAGCAAAGCCAGTTCAAATTCATCTGTTGCCATAGGAAATAATGTGAAGGCAGTGTCCTATGGAGAAACAGCATTGGGTATTTTCAATACGAATTACACCCCAACAGCTCCATCTGCTTTTGATTCTACTGACAGGTTATTTGTTATAGGAAATGGATTGGATGATACCCATCGAAGCAATGCAATTACCATTCTTAAAAATGGAAATACAACAATTGCCGGCACCCTAACTGCAGGTGCAATGACTTATCCGAATAGGGATAGTACAGTTGGATTTTTTCTAGCAACAAATGCGAATGGGATAGCCCAATGGACAAGTATTCCTAATACAGTACCTTCCGATATCAGATTGAAAAAGGAAATCAAGCCAATTGAAACCAGCTTGAGTCAATTGCTAAAATTGAGTCCTGTTAGCTATGTAAAAAAATCCAGTTTGGCTTCCACAAATTACAACATTAAGGAAAATGGTTTTATTGCACAGGAATTGCAGAAGCTATTTCCTGAGTTGGTGGTCGAAGGTAATGACAAAGACAAGCTCTTATCGGTAAATTATATTTCCTTGATTCCGATTCTTACAAAATCCATTCAAGAACAGCAACAGCAGATTGCAGACCAAGACAAGCTAAATGAAGCTTTGAAAAAACAAATGGATTTGCAGCAAAATGAAATTGATCAACTGAAAAAACTGGTTGAGGAATTGATCAAGAAAAAATAAGCGATCAATGGTGCGCAAAATAAAAAAAGAGAATAATAAAAACAGCAAGATTTGTTGGTTTGATTATATTTCGAACTAAACTATTGTATGAAATTTTTATATTAACCAGTATCTAACATTAACGCTAACACTATTTTTGTGGCTGATTGCTAGCATGGTCTGCAATCAGCCTTTCTTTTTTGGGAACTGTTTTTTTTCTATTCAGGTCAACATTTTTAGCAAGCTGCCGGACAGCTTTTACTACGAAATAACTGTTTTGAATGACAGCTTAAAACACTTTAATAAACTACCTTTGAATTAGACGCATTGGTCTGCCAATTTTCCTATTGTATTTGGCATGTATCGGCGATTAAGATAAAATCAGCATTAATGATGAAGAAAGAAGACGGATCGCTCAAAATCCTTGTTGATGAATACGCTCAAAGGCAATTGTCCATATTGAAATCCCAATCAGCCGTTCACAAGATCAAATTACCCGGGCGCCTTTTCCACCTGTTCTTTTGGGTGTTATTAACTTCCGCAGGTATTTATTTTAATACCACTTTTGGATTTGCTCTATTTCTGATGGGTGTGCTGAACTATTTAATTTTACTTTTTTTTCGGATTAAAAATAATTTCCAGTCGCACGACAAAAAATTAATAGATACCAGTAAAGCGCCCATTGAATGGCCCACATTCAGTATTATTTTTCCATTAAAGGGAGAAGATACTGTAATTCATCAAACCATCAAGTCCATACAAGCGTTGGATTATCCTACTTCATTACTGCAAGTGATTGTTGTTGTTGAAAAATCTGATCTATTAACTCAAAACAGCCTTTCTCAAGTTGAATTACCTGGTTATTTTGAACTGCTGTTAATTCCTACATTGCCTCCCTATACAAAAGGACGTGCCTTGCTATATGCATTGGAAGCCGTAACTGGGAAGTTCCTCACTGTGTATGATGCAGAGAGTCGACCGGAACCGATGCAGCTCAAAAAAGCCGCAACATGCCTATTGAACAGCAAAGAGGAGTTATGTTGTCAAGCAAAAATTCGGATCTCCAATAAATCGCAGAATTGGATAACGCGTAATTTTGCAACCGAATATTACGAATGGTATGAACACCACTTGTTTAAATTGTCGGCCAAGGGATTGCCTTTCGGTTTGGGTGGAAACTCCTTCTATATTAGCAAGGAAAACATGTTAAAGGCGGGCTCATGGGATCCTTTCAATGTTACGGAGGATGTTGACTTAAGTGTTCGGTTGATTCGCAATGGTATGAAATTTTGCATCTTTGATAGTTTCACTGATGAGAATTGTCCTGAAACATTTACAAATTGGTTGAACCAGCGAACACGCTGGAATAAGGGATTATTCATTACACAACTGGTTCATTTGCGAAAGACATTTTTTAATAAGGAATTTGGGTTTAAAGGCTGGTTTAGTTTTTGGTTGCGTATGTTTTGCGGAACAGTTTTGCCTTTCTATAATATTTATATTACTGCGTACATATTATTTGCCTACAAACAATTCTCATTTTCTTATACATACAGTATAGTTCTGTGGATTTTATTTGGAATTAATTTATTGATTTCTATACTTATCAATGCAATTAATTACAGAAAGCTGGATATCAAACAATCTTTATTTATCACATTAACGGATGTGTTCCGTTATTTATTTTTACAAATTTTTGCAGGGTTCACTTCCTTTTGGGAATATTTTATTTCTCCTTTAAAATGGAATAAGACCATCCACTTGGAAACAGAGCCTGTGAAGGTTTAGCTAGCTATCCACCTGCCTTTCGCTTTATGGGAAGTGGCCGTTTTAATGTCCCTTGGATGTCTTTTTTTCAAGCTGTTCTTGTTTTTCAGGAAAGTCCTTTATTGCTGTTCCCCCATAGATACTTACCAATTGAGCAATTGCGCCGGTAAAACCAGCATTGTAGTCACAGGCAACTTCATTTTCCTCAAAGTTGAAACGTGAATCAGTATAAGTGTCATTGGGTTTGCTTGGTCCCCCAACCAATGCTCCATAAATCATATTTTTATTGTTTAGGGGAACGGAAATACTTCCGGTTAATGATCCATGGGCATTTCTGTGATGTGGATTGATGGGGGGATTGTTTCCAAAGCCAACAACAAAACTTCTTTTTAGGGGATTATCCCCGAGCAGGTAATTTATTTGATTGACTGCAAATGCTACGTATCGTTTGCTTTTAATTGGATCTCTATTTTTAAGGTAGCCTCCATAAACCATGGCTAAAAAAGCCGTATTTGCGGCATGCCTGAGCGAGCCCCACTTGTTGAAAAAGGCCTGTCCCCCCGGAGAATATGCAACTCTGGCACCATAGTATCCCGTTGTCCAATAATCCAAGTGACTTTCTGAGTCATTCTTATAGGTTGAATCACCGGTGATTACTGCCATCAATACATAACAGGCAAATGCCTTGTTATCCCAGCTATCCCCACCTGCGTATATTTTTAAGTTTTGATCGCCAAAATTCGGTAACTCTTTGTAAGCAGTTTTTGCCTTGTCTAAATATTTTACATCTCCAGTAGCCTTGTATAGCCAAATGGCACCCCATACCATTTCATCGTTGTATCCGCTTTTTGATTCATAAAATTGTTTTGCATCTGGAATCGAATTGGAGTAGATTCCCTTGTAGGTTTCTGCAAAGGCATACAGTGCGATTGCTTCACTCAACAGCATTGCACTATATGCCGGGTCAATGTCTTTAAAAACAATACTTGCTGCCGACATCGCTGCAGCAGTTTCTGCCGTTAGATCTGAACCGGGATGTTCCGCATCCACGAAATAAGAAGGTCTTGTCATAGGCATCAACTCCGCAGGACCCCACCAATGGTGATCAACTTTGCCAGCACCCACTTGTCCGAAAAATCTCAATGTGCTGCCGTCTTTATTCTTAATATGGCATTTTACAAAGTAATTATTAACCCATCTTAAATTATCTAGTAACACATTCCACTGTCCAATAGATTTATATGCTTGTTCGTTTTCAATGGCTGACCACGCTAATTTTGTGGCGGTGTTAGCCATTGGAAATCCAAATTTAACATGATCTCCTGCATCGTACCAACCTCCGGTTAGATCTACGTTATTGTCCATCCCGTCATTTACACCAGAGTTGCCTCTCCAGTTCACCCGATTGTTTTGAGGAAGTACACCGGATCGCTGACATTCATAAAAATAGAGAGACTTTTGCAGTACTTCTCCATAATTATATGTTTGGGCACTTGCATTAAAAAAATGAAATATCATTGGCCAGGTAATCTTTATGGCATTCTTCAGTAAAATATTCATTATTGCCTTATTGAGGAATCATTTGTTTTGATCCTACTTTTAAATGTAAGCTTTTTCATATTAGCACAATGCAAATTTAATTCATGAATACAATTGGCTTAACGGGGTCAATTAAAATTCATTTAATATTATTAACAAGGCCGCATCCTATCAAAGGCCATTAAAAAGCCCGCTTCTGTAAAAGAAGCGGGCTGTATTGAATTCACTGTTGGTGAAATAAACTAGTAACGGTAATGCTCTGCCTTGAAAGGACCTTCGTTGGAAATTCCCAAATAGGCACTTTGCGTTGGGGTCAATTCGTCCAATACCACGCCGATTTTGGCAAGGTGCAAACGGGCAACTTTTTCATCCAACACCTTTGGTAATACATATACTTTGTTCTCGTATTTCTCGGTGTGGTTCCATAGCTCCAGCTGGGCTAGGGTTTGGTTAGTGAAAGAGGCACTCATCACAAATGAAGGGTGACCTGTAGCACAACCTAGATTTACCAAACGCCCTTCTGCCAAAATGATGACATCTTTTCCTTCAATGGTATACATGTCAACCTGTGGCTTGATGGTATTTTTGGTATCGCCATAGTTAGCGTTCAACCAGGCCATGTCAATCTCAATATCAAAGTGACCAATATTACATACAATAGCTTTGTCCTTCATGTTGCGGAAATGCCTTTCTGTAATCAGGTCGCGACAACCAGAAGCAGTAACAATAATGTCCGCTTCTTTTACCGCTTCAATCATTGGCTTAACTTCAAAACCGTCCATCGCAGCTTGTAATGCACAGATAGGATCGATCTCGGTAACAATCACCCTGCAACCAGCACCTTGCAATGAAGCAGCAGAACCTTTACCCACATCACCATAACTACCCACAACAGCCACCTTACCGGCCATCATCACATCGGTAGCTCTGCGAATTGCATCTACCAGACTTTCCTTACAACCATATTTGTTATCAAATTTAGATTTGGTAACAGAATCATTTACATTGATAGCAGGCATTAACAAGGTGCCTTTTTCCATTCTTTCATACAAGCGGTGAACACCGGTAGTGGTTTCTTCAGATAAACCCTTAATACCAGCTACTAGCTCAGGGTATACATCAAAAACCATATTGGTCAAATCACCTCCGTCATCCAAAATCATGTTCAACGGACGGTCTGCACCACCAAAGAACAAGGTTTGCTCGATACACCAATCCGACTCTTCCTGAGTTTGACCTTTCCAAGCAAAAACGCCAATACCAATAGCGGCAATCGCTGCTGCTGCTTGATCTTGGGTAGAAAATATATTACAAGAACTCCATTTTACTTCAGCTCCCAATGCAATCAGGGTTTCAATCAGCACGGCCGTTTGGATGGTCATGTGAAGGCATCCTGCAATGCGAGCACCTTTTAGGGGTTGGGTTGGACCGTATTCGGCCCTTAAAGCCATTAAACCGGGCATTTCAGCCTCTGCTAAACGGATTTCTTTGCGGCCCCATTCTGCAAGGCTCATATCAGCCACTTTATTTTTGAGGCTGAAATCGATGGAATTGTGTGTAGTTGACATATGATTTTTATTTGAGGTGCAAATGTACTTATTGTAGGATAATATTCTGCTCAATTATATAAATTTGGGGTTATTACCTAAAA
>CANIMM010000121.1 GCA_947468255.1 Chitinophagaceae bacterium
ACAACTACCCCTAAGAAACCAAACTCAGCGTTGCGTAAAGTAGCCAAGGTTCGTTTGACCAACAAAATTGAGGTTATCGCCTACATTCCGGGTGAAGGACACAATTTACAGGAGCATTCTATCGTATTGATCCGTGGTGGCAGGGTAAAAGATTTACCTGGTGTACGTTATCACATCGTTCGTGGTAGTTTGGATACTGCAGGTGTTAAAGACCGTAAGCAGAGCCGTAGTAAATACGGAACTAAGAAAGTAAAGGCGAAAAAATAATTTAATATATCAAGTTTCAAGTTTATCGTAAATCGATAATAAATAAACAACAATGCGTAAGACACAACCAAAAAAAATACCTTTAGCACCTGATCCTAAGTTTAATGACAGGTTAGTTACTCGTTTTGTAAACAATTTAATGTGGGCTGGTAAGAAAAGCGGCGCCTTTATTATTTTTTATGATGCGTTGGACAAAGTGGCTAAAATAACTGGCGAAAGCGGTTACGAGGTATGGAAGAAGGCATTGGGTAACATTACTCCAGGTGTGGAAGTTCGCAGTCGCCGTATTGGTGGTGCAACTTTTCAAATTCCAGCGGAAGTACGTACTGATAGAAAAGTTTCTTTAAGCATCAAATGGATGGTGAAATATAGCCGCGACAGAAATGGTCGTAGCATGTCGGATAAATTGGCGAATGAGATCGTAGCCGCAAGCAAGGGTGAAGGTGCAGCTTTCAAAAAGAAAGAAGATACCCACCGTATGGCTGAGGCTAACAAGGCATTTGCGCATTTTAGAATCTAATTCAATTTTTTGAAAATAAATATTAAAAGCCGTTCCGAAAAGAACGGCTTTTTTTTAGTCTATTTTTTATTGGTATAGGGATAAATGTCAGGACCTAGACTTTGTTCAGATAATGTAATGCGCACTGCGGCGAACATTGTGTGATTAAGTAATTAATTTAGCAGTTGGGGTTTAGTAATTTGATTACTATTTCCCTACCCATTCATGTAATAGACAGTTTGTAGCGTCAAAAAATAAGAATTGAAAAAGAAAATATCCATTTACACCGCATCTGCTATCGTTGTTGCCAATATGATCGGAACGGGGGTCTTTACCAGTGTTGGGTTTCAATTATCCGCTGTTCAAAATACCTGGAGTATTTTATTGCTTTGGCTGGCAGGAGGGTTGCTGGCATTATTTGGAGCATTTGCCTATGCTGAACTGGGAACTCATTTTAAGGAATCTGGTGGCGATTATATTTACTTATCAAGGGTGTTCCATCCAATGCTTGGCTATCTATCTGCTTGGGCAGGTTTGACAGTCGGGTTTTCTGCACCCGTTGCACTGGCTGCAATGGCTTTCACAAAATACCTTTCCCCCTTTGGCTTACAAGGAAATGTTTGGTTGGCTATTGGTATCATTGTACTAATAGGGCTGATGCATAGTTTTACCATCCGGCATAGTAGTAGGCTTCAAAATATTTCTACCTTTGTTAAAATAGTATTTATAGTTTTACTGGTGATAATAGGTTTCCTTATTCCAGGAAATGTAAATACCGCTTTCAACTGGACAGACAGCTGGAAACAGGATATAGTACAACCTGGTTTTGCAGTATCGATGGTGTATGTGGCATTTGCTTATACCGGATGGAATGCCGCTGCCTATGTAGCGGATGAGATAGAAAACCCCTCTAAAAACCTTCCAAGGGCCTTAATAAGAAGTACGGTATTTGTTTCCATCGTATATGTATTATTTCAACTGGTATTATTGAAAAATGCCACAGTATCTCAGCTTCAGGGTAAGGAGGAAGTATCCTTTATTGCTTTTGATAATTTACTGGGAACTACTGGTGGCAAATTGGTCAGTATTTTTATAGCGATACAGTTGGTGGCAACTATCAGTTCTTATTTATGGGTGGGGCCAAGAGTAACTTGGGCAATGGCAAGGGAAAACAAATTATGGAAGCCGTTGGCTAAAAAAAATAAACATGGCATTCCTGTGGCAGCTGTTTGGGCGCATGTGTTGATCTCTATTGTTCTAACATTAACCGGCTCTTTCGAGAAAATATTATTATACGCGGGTTTTATACTGCAGCTGATGGCCTCTCTTACCGTAGCTACCAGCTTGTTTCTTCCAAAAAACAATTCGGCTACTTTTAAGAGCCCTTTTAAACCAGTACTTCAAATTGTATTTTTACTATTTAATGCCTGGGTATTGGTATTCACACTTATTGATAGACCGATGGAAAGTTTAATTGGCTTGGCGGTATTAGGTTTAGGCGGGGTTATTTATTATTTTGACCAACCAGTAGTTGATCATGAAGGAATTTAATTGGATTGAGTCTATTGGGATAGAATTTCTACCATTCAAAAAAGCCCCTGCTTTATTAAAAATAATTGTTTGAAAAGTATAAAAAAACCCGGTAATCAATTACCGGGGTTTTTTATTAAAGCGCTTTTATTTTAATGTTTCGATAACAAACCAAATTACTATGATCTTGTAATGCGATTTTTCCTTTTTTGAAGGTTCCAAAATCTTGCATATTTTTAAATTTGCTGCCAGCTAACATTGACCTCCATTGGTCATCCCAAAGTTGGGTGGTAACAACATTGGTTCCATTTAAAAAAAGTTGAAGTTTGCCATCCTTGGAAATAATCTCTACTTCATTCCATTCGCCAACCGGCTTAACAGATTCTTTGGAGCTAGAAATTAAATCATACAAATCCCCAGCCCTATGTCTGATTAATTTACCATCGGGGTGACCGTCATTGTCTAATACCTGCATTTCCATACCTGTATTGTAGGATTCTTTATATTTAACAGCATCTTCCACTACATAGAAAATAATTCCGCTATTGCCGTTCTTAGCAATTTTCCATTCAAGTTTTAAATCGAAATCGCCATATTCCGAATCAGAAACCAAGTCACCGCCACCCGCTTGATTTCTATCTTTTTTATCGGTTAAGCATATTGCACCATCTACCACTTTCCAAATCCCATCTACTTTATCTTTTCCATAACTGTGCCAGCCAGCCGTAGTTTTCCCATCAAATAAAGAAACCCAGCCATCGGACGATTTCTTGCTTTTATCAACACCATTATTGGAAGTGATATTCACGTTGATGCAACTCGCCAAAATACAAATGGAAGCTGCCAATAACCAGGTTGAATTTTTCATATTTATTTTTTTTCTTCCTTAAGCAATAAAATATATTTCACCATTGCAATGGCATCTTCCTTGGCAAGTTTTGGATGGGGAATCATCGGTATTTGGCCCCATACACCCTGTCCGCCAGCAATTACTTTAGCAGCTAACTTTTCTTGGTTACTTTCATTATTCTCATACTTAGCAGCTACCAGTCCATAAGCCGGGCCAATCGACACTTCTCTTAATTTATGACAAGTGAAGCAATCTGATTTAGCTACTAGATTAAGACCTTTTTCATAATCAGGGTTGTCCATTACTGAAGTAACTGGTTTAGCCGCTTCTTTAGATTCGGATGTGCTGCTTGAATTGCCACAAGCAAATCCAAAAAAAGCCACCGATAATACAATGCAATATTTTTTCATGTTAAAAATTTTATCAAATGTATTCAATTTTTATTTTTTTAATGAAAATAAAAATTAAAATAGGTGTCCCTTTTATATTTATTTTCTTGCATGAGCAGGGTTCAACTTTTTTAAAGAAGCTGTTTGTTTTTTTGTAAATTTTTTTTAATAATATTTTTTTGGGTGTAAGAGCGGCGGCATTGCTAATGGAAAGCGGATTTCACTCATATCCGGGCAATTTATTTGTATCCTATATTTTGAAGACAGTAATTTCCATTGCTTTCACATTAATTTTAAATATATATTTGCAACAAATTTTACCATTCGACTTTTAAATATCAATCATGTCAGGAATATTGGATCTTGTGGGTAACACGCCGTTGGTGGAGTTAACCAACATACCGGTGAATAAGGGAGTAAGGATTTATGGCAAACTTGAGGGGAACAATCCGGGTGGCAGTGTCAAGGACAGGGCTGCCTATGGGATGATCAAGGGAGCCATTGACCGGGGAGAAATAAAGCAGGGTGAAAAATTAATTGAGGCTACCAGCGGAAATACGGGAATTGCCCTAGCGATGATTGCAAGTTTGTTTGGGGTACCTATAGAATTAGTGATGCCCGAAGATGCCACCCGTGAAAGAGTATTGACAATGGAGGCTTTTGGGGCTAAGGTAACCCTAACGCCTAAGGCCAACTCGATGGAAGGCGCAATAGATTATGCGAATGCACAACTTGCAAAAGGTGGTTACAAGATGCTCAACCAGTTCAGTAATGAAGATAATCCGGCCATGCATTACAAAACTACTGGACCGGAGATATGGAAAGACACCCACCAACAGGTTACCCATTTCGTTTCATCCATGGGTACCACTGGAACCATTATGGGGGTATCTAAATATCTGAAAGAACAAAACCCCCTCATACAAATTGTGGGTTGTCAGCCTACCGATGGCTCCAAAATACCGGGTATACGCAAATGGCCTGCGGCTTATCTGCCTTCCATATTTGATGCAAAAAGGGTGGACCGAATTATAGAAATTGACGAACAAGATGCCCGAATCATGGCCAAACGATTGGCAAAAGAGGAGGCTATTTTTAGTGGAATGAGTAGTGGCGGCGGAGTGCATGCAGCCATAGAATTATCAAAAGAGCTAAGCTCCGGGGTTATAGTTTGTATTATTTGTGACCGAGGTGACCGGTACCTTTCATCAGATCTATTTGACTAAATGCACAATTGCAAAATGGCTGATTTGGGTTAGACAGCCTTTGGTGACTTGTTATTTTGATGGATGAGAAAAAACTTTGTTCATGAAGTAAAAGAGCTGGGGTTTCCTGATTTTTTTGCGAAAATAGCAAATCAGACATCATAAAATCAGACATATTCCCAATCTGTATCGTATTTCAAAAAATCCCCTTACCTTTGCGGCGCTAAAAAGTTGGGCATTGTAAAGCGTATTGGGTGGTAGCCGCAATTTATTTAGCATATTATGAGAGTAAAATAATCATATCAAAGCAACCCATCACTTACGGGTTTTACATTCACCCTCATTTTTTGAGGGTCAACATTTCAATGTAACATAGAAGAATGGGTTTCGCGAAGCTGGATTTTAAACCAGCTGAATTGAAAAAACCAATAAATCACAATCAACAACTAATCAATAAACAATTAATTCAATGGCAGATTTACGTTATCAACGAAATTTTGGTATTGCGGCTCATATTGATGCCGGCAAAACTACCACCACCGAACGTATATTATATTATACTGGGGTGAATCATAAAATTGGTGAGGTGCATGATGGCGCCGCCACAATGGACTGGATGGCTCAAGAACAAGAAAGAGGTATCACTATTACAAGTGCTGCAACTACTTGCTTTTGGAACTTCCCAATGGTAAATGGCAAGAAAACGCCTGAGACCCATCAATATAAATTTAATATCATCGATACTCCAGGTCACGTGGATTTTACCGTTGAGGTAGAGCGTTCCTTGCGTGTTTTGGATGGCTTATTAGCCTTGTTTTGTGCTGTATCTGGTGTTGAACCACAGTCTGAGACTGTTTGGCGCCAAGCCAATAAGTACAAGGTACCTCGTGTAGGTTTTGTAAATAAAATGGATCGCGCTGGTGCCGATTTCTTAAATGTGGTAAAACAAATTAAAGAAATGTTGGGAGCAAAGGCAGTTCCATTGCAATTACCTATTGGAGCCGAAGATAACTTCAAAGGTGTGGTGGATTTAGTAACCATGAAAGGAATGGTATGGGATGAAGCAGGGCAGGGTATGACATTTAATGAAGTGCCTATTCCTGAAGATATGATTGATGAAGTGAATGAATGGAGACAGCACTTGATTGAAGCAGTAGCAGATTATGATGAAAAACTATTGGAAAAATTCTTTGATGATCCTAATACGATCACTGAAGAAGAAATTCATGAAGCGATTCGCAAAGCTACCATCGATATCAGTATTATTCCAATGATGTGCGGTTCGTCTTTCAAAAACAAAGGGGTACAAACTGCTTTGGATGCAATCGTTCGTTATTTACCTGGTCCAATGGATATTGAAGCGGTGAAAGGAACCAATCCGGATAACGGCGAAGAAATTTTCCGTCATTGTGATGTAAAGGAACCATTTAGTGCTTTGGCATTTAAAATCATGACCGATCCTTTTGTTGGTCGTTTAGCATTTTTCCGGGCTTATTCAGGAAGATTGGATAGCGGAAGTTATGTACTAAATACCCGTACAGGAAAAAATGAGCGTATCAGTCGTATTATGCAGATGCATGCCAACAAACAAAACCCAGTTGATTATATTGAAGCAGGGGATATTGGCGCAGCTGTTGGATTTAAGGATATTAAAACTGGAGATACTTTGTGCAACGAAGATCATCCAATTGTACTAGAGGCAATGACTTTCCCAGAACCAGTTATCTCTGTAGCGGTAGAGCCAAAAACTCAGGTCGATGTGGATAGAATGGGTATGGCGATTGCTAAATTGGTGGAAGAAGATCCGACCTTGCGTGTTAAAACAGATGAAGAGACCGGCCAAACTATTTTGAGTGGTATGGGCGAACTGCATTTGGAGATCATTGTAGATCGTATGCGTCGTGAGTTTAAAGTTGAAATCAACCAAGGAGCACCTCAGGTGGCTTATAAGGAAGCTTTTCAAAATACCATTCAGCACCGTGAAACATTGAAAAAGCAAACGGGTGGTCGTGGTAAATTTGCCGATATCGTTTTTGAAATCGGGCCCGCGGATGAAGAATTTTTAAAAGAAGGCAAATCCAACTTCCAGTTTGTAAATGGTTTATTTGGTGGTAGTATTCCAAAAGAATTTGTACCAGCTATTCAAAAAGGTTTTGAAACTGCAATGACTACGGGTGTATTGGCTAGCTATCCAATGGAGAGCATGAAAGTACGCGTGTTTGATGGTAGTTTTCACCAGGTGGATAGTGATGCTATGAGTTTTGAATTGTGCGCCAAACAAGGCTACCGTGAGGCAGGCCGTAAAGCAAAACCTGTTTTGCTGGAGCCAATCATGAAAGTGGAAGTGCTAACTCCAGATCAGTACATGGGAGATGTAACGGGTGATTTGAACCGTCGTAGAGGAATGTTGGACGGAATGGATAGCAAGCATGGCGTTCAGGTTATTAAGGCCAAAGTGCCATTGAGCGAAATGTTTGGCTACGTAACGCAATTGCGTTCTTTGTCATCTGGTCGCGCCACTTCTACCATGGAGTTCAGTCATTACAATCCTGCACCGAACAATATTGCAGAAGAAGTAATCGCTAAACAAAAAGGAAAACAGAAATCAGAAGAGTAATACTGTGCGCTCTAAAGAGCGCCTAGACTACTAAAGAGACATTCTTTATAAAATCAGCCCCGTACGCAAGTACGGGGTTTGTTTTTGCCCCACTAGGTCTTCTAAAAGGGCTGTATTGACTATCGGAACCCTATACAAAGGATCATCAGCCAAATCTGCTTAAAAAAAGGGTTGCAAATTGGCAACCCTTTTTTTATATTGACATTCAACTTAACAAATGATTGATCAACAGCTGCTGGAGAATTTTCTGGTTATTGATATTGAAACGGTATCAGTCAATAAGGACTTTGATACGCTGGAGAAACATTGGCAGTATTTGTGGGGCGAAAAGGTATCGCGTTCGTTGCCCGAGAATACCACTCTTGCTGATTATTACCTCCAGCGGGCAGGCGTAATGGCTGAATTTGCAAAAGTAATTTGCATTAGTATTGGATATTTTAAAAAGCAGGGAGGGAAGCTACAGTTTAGGATCAAGTCTTATTTTGAAGCGAAAGAGCTGGATCTGTTGCAGCATTTTGTGCAGGATGTGCAGCAGTTTGGGAATGTAAGAAAAAACTGGATTTTTGCAGGGCATAATCTAAAAGAATTTGACATCCCCTTCCTGTGTAGGCGATTGATCGTAAATGGGCTTGCTATCCCTTCGTTTCTGGATTTTCAAAATAAAAAGCCTTGGCAAACGAATTTGGTGGATACATTTCAATACTGGCGTTTTGGGGACTATAAAAACTACACTTCTCTTCAACTATTGGCTGCCGTACTAAATATCCCTTCACCAAAAGACGATATAGATGGCAGTCAGGTGGGCCATGTTTATTGGGTAGAAAAGGATCTTCAGCGCATTGCGGTATACTGCCAAAAGGATATTTTAACGGTAGCCAATATCCTACTTCGATTCAAAAACCAGCCATTGTTGGAGGCTGGACAAGTGTTTTTTGTATCTTGAAATTTAGTTCGGAGGCGCCATAATAGAGATCAGTTCACATCTTTTGACCTGTCTGTCAATCAATTAAAGAGCATATGGCAAGGGTTTATCCTATAGGAGCCAGCGCTTTTTGGGGTATTGGCAAAAGAATTTATTAGCGGACAACCCTTATTGATGCTGCATTTCCGTTGTTTTTGGGCAAAAAAGGCGAAAATCTTCAAAAAACTTTGCATTTTCCCTTTGCCATTTCAAATCATCCCCTTACCTTTGCACTCCAAATTAAAAAACGAAAGTTTAAAGTTCTTTAAATATGTCACAGAGAATCAGAATAAAATTACAGTCTTACGATCATAACTTGGTTGATAAGTCAGCTGAGAAAATCGTAAAAACGGTA
>CANIMM010000122.1 GCA_947468255.1 Chitinophagaceae bacterium
ACCATTCACCATTCACCATTGACAATTCACCATTGACCATTCACAATTCACAATTCACCATCCCCCCCCGTTTTAACACAAACAAGGTTTTTTTGCATTTAGCATTTATCTTTGTTTCCATTAACATACTTATGAAAATTACAGATCATATTGCCCAGGCAACAAAAACATTGGTTTCATTCGAAATTTTACCACCGCTAAAAGGCAGGACCATCCAGTCTATTTACGACCATTTAGACCCTCTGATGGAGTTTAAACCCTCTTTCATCAATGTCACCTATCACCGAAGTGAAACGATGTTTAAGAAAAAAGCAGACGGCACTTTTGAAAAGGTAGAAGTAAAAAAACGCCCCGGCACGGTAGCCATTTGTGCTGCAATAAAAAACCACTACAATATTGATACTGTTCCACATTTAATTTGTGGGGGCTTCAATAAAAGTGTTACGGAAGATGCCCTTATTGACCTCAATTTTTTAGGGATCGACAATGTGCTGGTGTTGAGGGGAGATGCAGCAAAAAATGAAACTAATTTTGAACCGGAGCCGGATGGACATGCCTATGCGGTGGATCTTTTAAAGCAGGTGGTAGATCTCAATAATGGAATTTACCAGGAGGAAGATATCAAAAATGGCGGCAAGCCCGATTTCTGCATTGGCACAGCTGGCTATCCCGAAAAACATTTTGAAGCACCCAACTTGCAAACCGATTTATTGCACCTCAAAGAAAAGGTAGATGCAGGTGCCGACTATATCATGACACAAATGTTTTTTGATAACAATAAATTTTATCAGTTTGTAAAAGACTGCAGGGCCATTGGGATTGATGTGCCAATTATTCCTGGACTAAAGCCCATTACCAACAAAAAACAACTCACCATTTTACCCAAAATATTCCATGTAGATATCCCTACTGATCTTTCGGATGCAATATTAAAAGCCAAAACAGACCAGGATGTAGAAGAGATTGGTACCCAATGGCTGATTCAGCAATCCAAAGAACTAAAGGAATTTGGTGTGCCGGTATTACACTACTACACGCTGGGAAAACCCAAGGTGATCTACAACGCAGTAAAGGAAATTATATAGTTGAATTCATATATCCTGTCAATAAAAAAGCCAACGATATTCAGTGTCATTGGCTTTTTTATTGTCTGCAACAATTCGATTAACTGTATGCTGTCCGCTATTTAAGTTTGGTTTTTGTATCCCACTTCACCAGTAGCAATTCGTGTAATTGTTCGAGTGTTAATTTTTTCCCTATAATGCGTTTTTCTTTATCCAATAGGTAAATGGTGGGTGTAAGCGTAATGTCATACAACTGCCTGAACCCTGGTTTTTTTGCATCTGCGATGGCTGTTTCCATTTCCTTTGTCTGGTACACATTTGTCCAGTCTGCCATATTGTGTTCCCGGATATATTTGGTCCACTCTTTCTTAAGATCTTCTTTGGGATCGCCTGATAATACCGCATACATTTTTACCCCATGCTTTTTCCAGCTGGCTCTGTAAATGGAATCAAGCCTAGGCAGCTCCGTCTTACAGTGACCACAGGTTGGGTCCCAAAACACCACAATGGTATAATCAGCAGCCAACTTGTATAAAGGTGCAGGTCTTCCCGCAGTGTCGATCATCTCCAAGTCAGCCGCTTTTAGCCCTATTAAATTTGACATTAACATATAGGCCCTGCGACTAATTGCCTCCTGCTGTTTTTCGTTGAGCCAACTGGTTAAACCTTTGCTATGATATTTTTCAAAGAGGTGAACCAATATTGCATCCTGGCCCATGTACTTGGGATTCATATATTCATCTGTTAGCCAGTTCAACATGAACTTATACACCTCCTGGTTATTTCGTGCAAACAATAATTGATAATCGATCTCTTTGATGATGCTGTCTGACTGGGGTGAAAGTACTTCCCGATAATATTTTTCAAACTTGGGAAGAAAAAAAGGAGTTCTTATAATTCGGTCATCCATCAGCGTGATGCCATCCCAATAATGCGCTTTGTAATAATAATAATTTTCCAAAGAGTCATTTCGGGTGACCATTTTTTTATTAAGGCCCTGTGGCTCCTTCATCGCATTTAACAAAACAGCCATCATAGAATTGGCATTGTTCTTAACAATCCCTTCACGGTAATCATTTAGCTCTTTGTTCAATTTTAAATAATTTGCCTCATGCAAAGTAGAATCCTTTTTGGTAGTTGACTTTAGGTATGCCTGTCTTTCCACTTCCATTAATTTACCCTTTACTTCAACATATTGTTGGTATTGCTGAAATAATATATTTTCCTTAGCGCCAGTTACAACTGTTTTATTGATCAAATCCGTTGTATCCAATTTTATTGAAATTTGTTGTTCCTTATCTACAAAAAAGTCAACCGAAATTCTTTTTCCTGGCAAAACAATCGCATAAATACCAGGAGGTAGTTTTCTTTTAGCAGTAAATATTGCTGTGCCGTTGCTGCTCACTGCTGCGGAATCTTCAATATTTAGATTTTTGCCCATGTGATACGTGAGGAAGGCAATTCCGCTTTGGTACTGAGGTGCCTGCAGCGTAACTTTAAAATTTTGTGCCCCGGCTGTAATGCCAACTAAAATGATTATCAAAAAACTAAGAAAATGCTTCATCTGATTATTATATTATTGAATGCTCCTAAACTTGATTGATTTACAACTAGACTGTAAAAGTATTTAAAAATCGATGGTTTATTGTCATTTATGCCAATGCCCTCATTAAAATTACAAATCATTAACAAAAATAATAAATCTTTGTTTTCCAATATTTGATCGATCAGTCGTTACTTTTGTCGAGTGAAAAGAAAAAAATATTTACTCGAAAAAATATTGGTAACGGGTTATGCTGCCGAGGGCAAATCGCTTGCCAGACAGGATGGCAAGGTGATTTTTATTGAAGGGGCCGTTCCGGGCGATGTGGTAGATGTGTTTGTGAGCACCAATAAAAAAGATTATGGCGAAGGAAGGGCCACTCATTTTCATGAATATTCAACCCAAAGAACGGAGCCATTCTGCCAACATTTTGGTACCTGTGGAGGTTGCAAATGGCAAATGCTGCCATATCCAAAGCAACTGGAATACAAACAACAAGAAGTAGCTCAAAATTTCAGGCGAATTGGAAAAGTGGAATTGCCAGCAATGATGCCCATTGTGGGAGCGGAAGACACGATTCACTATAGAAATAAACTAGAGTTCACGTTTAGTAATAAAAGATACCTAACTACAGAAGAGATAAAGACATTGCCGCTTCCGGCACACTTGCTACCCAAAGTATCGGAACAAGCACCTATAAACCCTGCAGATACCAATCAACTAGATACTCCACAGGCAACGCCATTGGCTGGAGATGCCGGCAATGGGGGTGCACTGGGTTTTCACGTACCGCGCATTTTTGACAAGATCATTGAAATAAAGGAATGCTTCCTGATGGATGATGTCAACAACCAGATTCGCAATAGTATTCGATCCTTTGCGCTGGAAAATAATTATTCCTATTACGATATCAAACAGCATACCGGCTGGTTGCGGAATATCATTATTCGCTATTGCCATACCGGTGAACTGATGGTCAATATTTGCTTGGGTTACGAGGATGAGGCCGCTACAAAAAATTTGCTGGATTTTTTATTACAGCAGGTTCCTTCCATTACCAGTTTGCTCTACACGATTAACACCAAATGGAATGATACCATTTACGACCTTAGTCCTGTCGTGTACCATGGCAAAGGATTTGTAATTGAAAAGCTGGAAGAATTTTCCTTTAAAATCGGTCCTAAATCCTTTTTTCAAACCAATACCCTGCAGGCTGAAAAACTGTATACCATCACAAGGGATTTCGCTGGTCTTACCGGAAATGAAATAGTGTATGATCTTTACTGTGGTACAGGCAGCATTGGCATCTTTGTAAGTAAGTTTGCCAAAAAAATAATTGGCGTGGAGGTGATTGCTGAGGCAATCGAAGATGCAAAAGTAAATGCGGCCCTCAACAAGATTGAGCATGCTGAATTTTTTGCAGGTGATGTTATCAAAATATGCGATGACGCTTTTTTTACTACACATGGCCGGCCGGATGTAATTATTACTGATCCACCACGGGCGGGCATGCACGAAAAATTGGTAAAGAAACTACTGGAAATAGCCGCTCCTAAAATTGTATATGTAAGTTGCAACACCGCAACACAGGCAAGGGACCTGGGATTGCTAAGCGAAAAATATAGTGTTGAAAAAATACAGCCGGTAGACATGTTCCCGCATACACATCATATTGAATGTGTGGTGCTGCTGAAGTTAAAGGGCCCTGGTCAGTAGAAAAAGAAAGGGGTATTTTTGGAATGATTCGGAGCATACAAAATACATTTTTTTTGCAGGATTCATTTTTGCTCCAATTTTGTAAATGCTTTCACAATTCCCTGCTATAAGTTTAATAAATCCAATAACAAGTACGAAATTGCAATATAATCAATCAATCAACAATGGCATTTAACAATTACGGCAATCGTTTTCAGCAAACTACTCCCATCGTTCTTAATCTGGTGATCATTAATGTATTGGTTTACCTAGCACAAATGGTTACCGGCGGAGACCAGGAACCAAACGCTGCAGCAGATCTTTTTGCATTGCACCATTATAAGTCTATTTATTTTCAGCCCTATCAAATTGTAACACATATGTTCATGCATGGAGGATTTTTTCACCTCCTGTTTAATATGTTTGCCCTATGGATGTTTGGTTCCATGGTGGAAAGGGTTTGGGGTCCAAAAAGATTTTTGATCTTCTATTTTATTTGCGGACTGAGTGCTGCATTTTTTCAACTGGGATCCTATGCCTATGATTTTTGGCAGTACGACCATCGTGTATTGGGAGAACAATTATATACCCTTTACCAGGCCAATTTAAGAAACGGCTATACAGTAGGGGCTTCTGGAGCTATCATGGGCATACTTGCAGCCTTTGGGTACTTATTTCCCAATACCGAAATGATCATCATCCCCATTCCGGTTCCAGTAAAAGCCAAATGGGCCATTTCAGGAATGATTGCACTCGATGTTTTTGGAGGGGTAGTAAAAGTGCAGGATGATAATATTGCACATTTTGCCCATGTCGGAGGTGCTGCTGTTGGGTTTTTGCTGGTGCTAATCTGGAATAAAACAAACAAACAAACTTTTTATTAGAATTTAGTAGCTTTTTGGAAATGGTATTTGTAATTTTATAGTATAACCAAATTTTAATGGGAGAATCAGACAGATATCCGGAATACAAGCGGCCAAAAAAAAGGTTGACGCTTGGCAATGATGGTAATGCGCTGGTAGCTTTATTCACGCTCAACGTGATCTTCTTTTTACTGCTGATTACCATTCAAGTAGTTTACTTCTTTTTCCAAGCCAATGAGGCCGCATTCAATGCTCAAATTGTCCAATATTTTGAAATGCCCGCCCAACTTACCAAATTAAGCGAGCGCCCTTGGACAATCATAACATACATGTTTAGCCATACCAGTGTCATGCACATTTTGAGCAATATGCTCTGGCTCTGGGCATTTGGTTTTATTTTGCAGGAGCTAACCGGTAATAAAAAACTCATTCCCATTTATATTTATGGTGGCTTGGCAGGATCCCTGGCTTTTATTGTAGCCAATTACCTGATTCCCCCATTGCATCCATTCATTGGCAGCGCTTCATTAATTGGCGCCAATGCAGCCACCATGGCCGTGGCGGTGGCTACTACCACATTGGAACCCCAGTATCGTTTTTTCAGAAATTTAAACGGTGGCATTCCTATTTGGGTGCTTACTCTTATTTATGTACTCATTGACATTGCGGGTGTAGCCTCTCTAGGTGCTGCCTTTAGCCTTTCTCATCTCTTTGGCGGATTGGCAGGATTTATTTTTATTTATTTACTGCACAAAAAAATCGATGGAAGTATTTGGATGAACAGCTTATACCATTGGTTCATGCATCTTTTTAACCCCAACAAACCAACTGCTGGAAATCCTCTAAAAGAAAAAGTTTTTTACAACTCCGGTGGAAGAAAGCCATTCCTAAAAACTTCCAATATCACACAACAACGGGTAGACGAAATTTTGGATAAAATCAACCAGCAAGGATATCATTTTTTAACCTCTGAGGAAAAGGATATTTTGAAAAGAGCTGCAGAAGAATAATATAATACATAGCTGCACTTTCTCATATCGGCGTCGACATCAATTTCTTCAAAAAACCTGGAATATTAGGTAGTACCGCATCGTACAAAAACAGCCACGCACTTATAAGGAAGCAGCAGCATTTCTAAATAAAGAACTCTTTAAAAATCAACTAGGTATAAAAGGCATACCCTATCTTTACGGTATGCCAAAAAGCATTATCCGCCGACTAACAAAAAATATTTTAATCAGTACAAATTTGCTACTAGCTGCTTTGTTTTTAATAGGCTGCTACAGCGAGTTATTCTTTTCTGCCTCCGCTTGGCCGGTAGGCCTGCTTACCCTTTCTTTGTTCTATTTATTGTTGTTGCTTTTCTTTTTTTTTATTTTTTGGTTGCTCGTAAAACCTGCCTGGATATTTATTTTTTTAATAACCGGGGCGCTTTCCTACAAACATGTCGGCAATATCATCCCTTTCAGATTTGCATCCTCCTTTCAACAAAAAAAACAACCAACTGAAATTCGTGTAATGAGCTGGAATGTAGCACAGTTTGACATTATGAAGTTTAAGGAAAGTCCTGCCACCTTCAAGAAAATGATTCGGCTCGTAAATGATTACCAACCAGATATTGCTTGTTTTCAGGAGATGGTAAGCGGCGATACCCTGGCCGATTTGAACAATGCCTATTATCGTAAATATAGTTTTTTTTCTGTTTTTGACTTTTTACATCAACTCAGTTTTCCCTATTACTTTTATAGTTACCACTACAAGGATAATTTTTTAAGTCAGCAGCATTTCGGTAAAATTATTTTTTCCAAATATCCAATTATCAACAAACAAACCATCCGTAATTTTCCTTACGACTACAATTCAAATTTTCAATATGCGGATATTGTAAAAGGCATTGATACCATTCGAGTGTTTAACTGTCACCTGCAGTCGCTGCGTTTTAGCAGCACTAATTTAAACTATATACAAAATCCTTCCATCAAAACGGATACCGACATTGAGCGATCAAAAAACTTGATCACTAAATTCAAAAATGCCTTTCAAAAAAGAATGTCACAGGCCGATAAGGTGAAGATAGAAATTGACAAAAGTCCTTATCCGGTTATTGTTTGTGGCGATTTTAATGATGTACCCAACTCCTACCCTTATGAAAAAATAGGGAACGGACTACAAGATGCCTTTGTAATGAAAGGATCAGGAATCGGAAGAACCTTTAGTGGCATTTCCCCTACATTGAGAATAGATAATATTTTTGTTGATAAGCGATATTCCGTTCATCAATTTACCAGAATAGAAAAAAAGCTAAGCGATCACTTTCCCATTATTGCGGATATCAGCCTTCGTCCGGAATAATTGAATACAGTATATTTGCATTGAATATTGGTTGATTGGTAAATAGCCAAATGACTCCATTTACTACAGTCTAAGAGCTTGTCTAAATGAAGCGATCATTTAAAAGCCTACAACCTGGGTACATACAATAAACATTTATTATGTCGTTGAAAATATATAATTCTTACAGCCGTCAAAAAGAAACATTTACCTCCATCACACCCGGACATGTGGGAATGTATGTGTGTGGGCCTACGGTAAGCGGCGAAAGCCATCTCGGCCATGCACGACCCTATGTAACTTTTGATTTTATTTTCCGCTATCTAAGTTTTAAAGGATACAAAGTGCGCTATGTGCGCAACATTACCGATGCTGGTCATTTTGAAGAGGAAGGAAAACTTGCGGAAGATAAAGTAACTGCTAAGGCGCTGCTAGAAAAGCTCGAACCAATGGAGTTGGTACAGAAGTATACCAATTTATTCCATTGGGCGATGTTGGAACTCAATTGTTTGGAACCGAGCATAGAACCAACCGCAACCGGCCATATTGTGGAGCAACTGAATATGATAGAAAAAATAATCGCTGCGGGATATGCCTATGAAGTAAATGGGTCGGTATATTTTGATGTAAAAAAATATGCTGCTTCCCATGATTATGGTAAGTTAAGTGGAAGGATTATTGATGACCTGCTGGAAACTACCAGAGAGCTGGATGGGCAGGAGGAAAAAAGAGATAAAGCAGATTTTGCATTATGGAAATCCGCTGCACCAGAACATATCATGCGATGGAAAAGCCCCTGGGGCGAAGGTTATCCTGGTTGGCACATTGAATGCTCCGCCATGGCCACCAAATACCTAGGTGCCGAGTTTGATATTCATGGAGGCGGTATGGACCTACAGTTTCCCCACCACGAAAGTGAAATTGCGCAAAGCACCATCTGCAATCATCACAACCCGGCAAAATATTGGGTACATAATAATATGATAACGGTCAATGGCCGCAAGATGGGTAAAAGCTACAATAACCAGATTAAATTAACAGAAATGTTTGCTGGTACCCACCCGCTACTTACGCAGGCTTTTGATCCAATGACAATACGGTTTTTCATTCTGCAAAGCCATTACAGAAGTCCAATAGACTTTAGTAGCGAGGCATTGCAAGCAAGTGAAAAAGCC